>JAVEDA010000096.1 GCA_030841195.1 Actinomycetota bacterium
GGCCGCGTCGGCGTCCGGCCTGAGGGCGTGGGTGCCCACCACCTCCAGCCCGGCCTCCTCGCAGGCGTCGCCCGCGAGCAGCGCGAGCGCGTCGGAGTTGCCCAGCAGGGCCACCCGCGGTCCGGCCGGAAGCGGCTGGGTCGCGACCAGGGCGGCGACGTCGAACATCTGGTGGATCGACTCGGCCCTGATCACCCCGGCCCGACGGAACAGGGCGTCCACGGCGGCTGCCGGTGCCCGCGAGCCTCGCACCAGGTGGCCAGCCGGGGCATCGCCGCGGAACCGCCCGGACTTCACGACGACCACGGGCTTCTGCCGCGCGAGGCGCCGGGCGATCCGGCTGAACTTGCGCGGGTTGCCCAGCGACTCGAGGTAGAGCATCACGGCCTCGGTGCCGACGTCCTCCTCCCAGAACTGCATCAGGTCGTTGCCGCTGACGTCGACCCGGTTGCCCGCGGAGACGAACGTCGACAGGCCGAGCCCCCGGCGTACGGCGTTGTCGAGCAGGGCGACCCCGAGCGCGCCGGACTGGGAGAAGAAGCCCAGCGCCCCGCGCGACGGGACCAGCGGCGATAGGGAGGCGTTCAGAGAGACGTCGGGGTCGGTGTTGATGACGCCGAACGAGCTGGGGCCGAGGACCCGCATCCCGCTCCCGCGGGCCAGCGCGACCAGCCGGCGCTGGCGCTCGATGCCTTCCGGACCGGTCTCGGCGAACCCGGTCGACATCACGACCAGCCCGCGCACTCCCTTGGCGGCGCAGTCGGCCACCACCTCCTCGACGGCGTCGGCCGGCACCGCGAGGATCGCCAGGTCGACCGGCCCCGGCACGTCCCGGATGCTCCGGTACGACGGGAGCCCGGCCACCTCGTCGGCACGGTTGTTGACGACGTGGACGGGACCGGTGAAGCCCGCGTCGAGCAGGTGACGCAGCACCACGTGCCCCACCGAGTGCTCGGTCCGACCGGCGCCGACGACCGCCACCGAGCCCGGCTGCAGCAGCTGCTGGACGGAGCTGGCCTCGGAGCGGTGCTCGCGGGCGTAGGTGACGGCCAGCGAGTCCTCGGTGGGCTCGAGGTCGAAGGACAGCCGGACGACTCCGTCGTCGAACGCCTGGTCGACGAGGTAGCCGGCGTCGGAGAAGACCCGCAACATCTTCCGGTTGGCGGGCAGCACGTCGGCCACGAACCGGGAGATGCCGCGTTCCCGGGCCGCGGCCGCGATGTGCTCGAGGAAGACCGACCCCAGTCCCCGGCCCTGGTGCGCGTCCTCGATGTTGAACGCGACCTCCGCCTCGTCCGGGCCGGTGCGCTCGTAGCGCACCACCCCGATCATCTCGGTGCCGATCGTCGCGATCAGCGCCGCCCGGTCGTGGTGGTCGACCACGGTGAAGCGCTCGACGTCCCGGTCGGAGATGTTGCGGTAGAGCGAGAAGAACCGGTTGTAGATCGTCTCGTCCGACAGGCGGTCGTAGAATCGCCGCAGCCGGTCCGCGTCGGTCGGCAGGATCGGCCGCAGGTGCGCCGTGCCGCCGTCGCGGAGGACGACGTCGGCCTCCCAGTGAGCCGGGTACCCCTGCTCGCCGTCGTCCACCCACCGAGGCTATCCGGGCCGCCGCAACCCCTCGCCCCCTGCGGCCCACCACCGCCGAATGATCACGGTTCCGTGATCGTTGGTGGTCAACCGTCGTGAATGCGCCACGGTCGAGCACCACTGATCACGGTTCCGTGATCATTTCGAGGCTGGGCCTGCCTAGAGCTGGGCCCGGATGGCGCCGTTCGGGAAGGCGGCCGTGTGCACGTTGACGTAGAACCGGCGCGGGTGGTCGCGCAACCCGGTGGCGAGCGCCGACGAGATGGTCATGCAGCCGACCGACGCGTGGTTGGGCGGTGCCAGCTCGATCCGGACCGGTCCTGCGACACCGACCGCACCGCGGTGAATGTGCGCTGCCGCGGCGGTGCCGATCTTCTTGGCCGAGAGCAGGTAGCAGAGCCTGGTGCCGTCCAGCGACCAGGAGAACTCACCGCTGCCGTTGACGTCACCGGTGGTCGGAGCCTCCTTGGCGCCGGTCAGCGTGACGTGGTGCTGCGGGACCTGGGCGACGGCGACACCTCCCGACAGCCCGACTGCGACGATGACGACAGCAACTGATGTGAGCAAGGACATCTTGCGCATGGCTACACCTCCGTGTGCGCAACGCGCTCCGCACCGGAGCGGTTCACCGCGACGGGAAGGAATCTGTGTCCGGGTGTCCGACCCCGCGGGTAGGACGGCTGCATGAGATGGGACGACCTGACCGAGCGCCAGCCGCGGCTGGCAGCCATCGCGGCCGAGCGGCTGGTGGCACCCGGCGTGCTGCTCGTGGTCTCGATCCGGGTCGACGGGACGCCTCGGCTCAGCCCGGTGGAGCCGTTCGTCCTCGACGGCGACCTGTGGTTGTCGATGATGTTCGGCTCGCGCAAGGCGGCCGACCTGGTGCGCGACCCCCGCGTCCTGGTGCACAGCATCGTGACCAACCGCGACGGCGAGGAGGGCGAGGTCAAGCTGCGCGGGACGGCTCGCGAGCACCTGGACGAGTCCGTCCAGCGGCGGTACGCGGTCGCCGTAAGCGAGGCGCTGCCCTGGTCGCCCGAGGTGGGGAGGTTCCACCTGTTCAGCGTCGACATCGAGCAGGTGACATTCCTCCGCTACGACAGCGCGACCGGCGACCAGTACCTCGTGCTCTGGCCCCCGGGCCGCGAGACGGTCCGCCGCAGTACCTCGGCCACGAGCGTGGGTGACCCCGAGGACGTCCACGAGGTCCTGGTTCGCACCCGGTAGCGTGCGCGCGTGCTCTCCGTCCTGCCCGAGGTGGCCGACGCGCTCGCGTCCGGTGCCCCCGTCGTGGCTCTCGAGTCGACGATCATCAGCCACGGCCTGCCCCGGCCGGAGAACTTGCGGGTCGCCCGCGAGATCGAGCAGGCCGTACGCCGGGGAGGAGCCGTGCCGGCGACGATCGCCCTGGTCGACGGGCACGCCTGCATCGGGCTGGACGACGCGGCACTGGAGCAGGTGGCCACCCGGGACGACGTGATCAAGGTCAGCACCCGGGACCTCGCGACCCTGGTGGCCCGCAAGGGCATGGGTGCGACCACGGTCGCCGCGACCTCGCACCTCGCAGCGCTGGCCGGCATCGGCGTCTTCGCCACCGGCGGCCTCGGCGGGGTGCACCGCGACGCCCGCAACACCTGGGACGAGTCGGCCGACCTGCAGGGCCTGGCGACCACCGACATCACGATCGTGTGCGCCGGCGTCAAGTCGATCCTGGACGTGCCCGCCACCCTCGAGCGGCTGGAGACGCTGGGGGTGACCGTCCTCGGCTACGGCACCGACGCGTTCCCCGGCTTCTACCTCAGCGACTCCGGCTACCGGCTCGACTGGCGGGTCGACTCCCCCGCCGAGGTCGCCGCCGTGATGGCGGCCCGGCAGGAGATCGGCACCGACGGCCGCGGCATCGTCGTCGCGAACCCGCTCCCCGTCGACGAGCAGGTCGACCCGGCCCTGCACGAGCGGCTGCTGCACGACGGGCTGGCCGCAGCCGAGCGCGCCGCGGTCCGGGGCAAGGACGTGACGCCGTTCCTGCTCGAGTTCTTCCACCGCGAGAGCAAGGGCGTGACCCTGGAGGCCAACATCCGCATCATCCTGCACAACGCCGAGCTGGCCGCGCGGATCGCCACCGCGGCCGCCGACGCCGAGTGGCCGCGCTGACGTGAGCGTCCCACTCGGGACCGAGACACTCGACGTCGTTGTCGTCGGTGACGTCATGGTCGACGTGCTGGCAGCCATGTCCGGACCGCTCGCCCGCGGCAGCGACACCCCTTCGGCGGTGACCACTGCCGGTGGCGGGTCGGCCGCCAACGTGGCGGTCTGGCTGGCCGCACAGGGCGTGCCCACGTCGTACGTAGGCCGGGTCGGCGACGACGCCCTGGGTCGCGAGTCGGTGGCCGCCCTCACCGACCGTGGTGTGACGGCCTGGGTCAGCACCGAGGCCGACCTCACCACCGGCACCTGCATCGTGCTGGTCGAGCCGGGCGGCGAGCGCTCGATGCTGCCCGACGCGGGCGCCAACGCCACGCTGACCGCCGCCGACCTGCCGCAGCGCGCCTTCCGCCCGGGCGGCCACCTGCACCTGTCCGGCTACACCCTGCTGAACCCCGGCTCCCGCGACGCCGGCCTGGCCGCCCTGTCGATGGCCGCCGCGGCGGACATGCCGGTGTCGGTCGACCCGTCCTCGGCAGCCCCGCTCGCCGAGCTCGGCGCCGCCCGGTTCCTGTCGATGACGCGCGGCGTCGACCTGCTGCTCGCCAACCGCGACGAGGCCGCGGTGCTGGCCGGGACCAGCGACCCGCACCTGGCGGCACAGCAGCTTGGCGACACCTACCGCGAGGTTGTCGTCAAGCTCGGGGCCGACGGGGCGATGTGGCAGCAGGGCTTCATCGGCGCCAGCGCGCCGGCCGAGCGCGGCGTCGAGGTCGTCGACACCACCGGGGCCGGTGACGCCTTCGCCGCTG
>JAVEDA010000294.1 GCA_030841195.1 Actinomycetota bacterium
CCTCGACCGGGCCGGCCCCTGCGACGACGACCGTGACCTCGCCCCTGACCCCGTCGGCGGCCCACGCGGCCAGCTCGGCCAGCCCGGCCCGGCGTACCTCCTCGTAGGTCTTGGTCATCTCCCGGCACACGGCGGCCGGCCGGTCGGCGCCCAGGCCGTCGGCCATCGCGGTGAGCGCGACGGCCAGCCGGTGCGGGGCCTCGAAGAAGACCATCGTGCGCGGCTCGGTGGACAGCTCGGCCAGCCGCCGGGTCCGCTCGCCGGCTTTGCGCGGCAGGAACCCCTCGAAGCAGAACCGGTCCACCGGCAGCCCGCTCAGCGCCAGCGCGGTGAGGACGGCCGACGGACCGGGTACGGCGGTCACCGGCACCCCGGCCCCGACCGCGGCGGCCACCAGCCGGTAGCCGGGGTCGGACACCGAGGGCATCCCCGCGTCGGTGACCAGCAGCACCCGCTGGCCGGCCTGCATCGCCTCGACCAGCTCGGGGGTGCGGCCGGCCTCGTTGGCGTCGTAGTAGGAGACGACCCGGCCGGTCAGCTCGACGCCGAGGTCGCGCGCCAGCCGGCGCAGGCGGCGGGTGTCCTCGGCCGCGACCACGTCGGCGCCGGCCAGCTCGCGGACCAGCCGCGGCGAGGCGTCGGCGGGGTCACCGATCGGCGTACCCGCCAGCACCAGCACGCCCCCATCATGGTCGAACCTCCCCCCGTAGGGTGGCCGCGTGCTGCTGCCGACCGTCGACCGGGCCCGGGTCCGGGAGCGCTTGACGCCCCCGATGCCGACCGACGTGCTGTGGGGCTGGCTCGGCCCGCTGCTCATCACGGCGGTGGCAGGGGTGCTGCGGTTCTGGAACCTCGGTCGGCCGAAGGCTTTCATCTTCGACGAGACCTACTACGCCAAGGACGCCTGGTCGCTGCTGCACTTCGGGGTCGAGCAGGACTACATCCGGCCGGCCCACAAGGGCGACCCCGACCCGGCGAACGTCAAGATCCTGGCCGGCAACCTGCACGGCATCTGGACCGGCGATCCCTCCTACGTCGTGCACCCACCGGGCGGCAAGTGGATGATCGCGATCGGCGAGAAGCTGTTCGGGTTCACGCCGTTCGGCTGGCGGTTCGTGGTGGCCGTCACCGGCACCCTGGCCGTGCTGATGGTCGCCCGGATCGGCCGCCGCCTGTTCCGGTCCACCCTCCTCGGCTGTGTGGCCGGCCTCCTGCTCACGGTCGACGGCTTGGAGTACGTGCACAGCCGCACCGCGCTGCTCGACCCGCTGCTGATGTTCTGGGCGCTCGCGGCCTTCGGCGCGCTGGTGGTCGACCGGGACCGCACCCGGGCCCGGCTGGCGGCCCGGCTCGACGACGCGCTCGGTGCCCGGTTCGGCCCCGGGCTGGGCCTGCGACCCTGGCGGCTCGCAGCCGGGTTGTGCCTCGGGGCGGCCTGCGCCACCAAGTGGAGCGGCCTGTACTTCGTGGCGGCCTTCGGGCTGATGACGCTGCTGTGGGACATGGGGGCCCGGCGCACCGCGGGTGTCCGACGGCCGTGGATAGGTGCGCTGGTCCGCGACGCGCTGCCCGCCTTCGCCTCGCTGGTGCTGGTCGCGCTCGGCGTCTACCTGGCGTCGTGGACCGGTTGGTTCCTCGGCGGCAACAACGCCTACCTGCGCTACTGGGCCAAGGACAACCCGGGGCCGGGGTGGCTGCCGGACTCGCTCTGGAGCCTCTGGCACTACCACCACGAGGCGTGGAGCTTCCACACCCACCTCGAGTCGTTCCACCCCTACCGGTCCAACCCCTGGGGCTGGCTGGTGCTGTCCCGACCCGTCTCGTACTACTACGAGAGCCCGACGATGGGCCACGACGGCTGCATGGTCGACACCTGCTCGCAGGCGATCACCGCCCTCGGCACGCCGGCGATCTGGTGGGCTGCCTGCCTGGCGCTCCCGGTGCTGCTGTTCCAGTGGGCCGGCCGGCGCGACTGGCGGGCCGGCGCGATCCTCGCCGGCGTCGTCGGCGGCTACCTGCCGTGGTTCTTCTTCCAGCACCGCACCATCTACTCGTTCTACGCGGTCGCGTTCGTGCCGTTCCTGGTGCTCGCGGTCACCATGTGCCTCGGCATGGTGCTCGGTGGTTCCAACGCGTCCGCGCTCCGCCGCCAGTGGGGCGCGGCAGCCGTCGGTGCCTACCTGCTGCTCGCCGTCGCGAACTTCGCCTGGCTGCTACCGGTGCTCTCCGCCGAGACCATCCCGTACGCCGACTGGGCCCGCCGGATGTGGTGGAAGAGCTGGATCTAGGGGCAGGAGCGCCCGCATGGCCTCGGAGAGCAAGCGCACGGTGCTGGTCGCGCTCGCCGCCAACATGGCCATCGCCGTGGCCAAGACGGCCGCGGGCCTGATCAGCGGGTCGAGCTCGATGATGGCCGAGGCCGCGCACTCCTTCGCCGACACGCTCAACCAGGTCTTCCTGCTCACCAGCCTGAAGGTGTCGGCCCGGCCGGCCGACAGCGAGCACCCGTTCGGGTACGGCAAGGCGCAGTACTTCTGGTCGTTGCTGGCCGCCGTAGGCATCTTCGTGGCCGGGTCGGTCTTCTCGGTCTACGAAGGCGTGCAGACGCTGCGGCACGGCTCGGAGTCCGGCGGCATCCTGATCCCGTACGTCGTGCTGGGGGTCTCGTTCCTCGCCGAGGGGACCAGCTGGATGCGCGCGGTGCAGCAGCTGCGCGGCGAGGCGCGGGACGAGCAGCAGACCTTCCGGCAGCACCTTCACGCCAGCAAGGACCCGTCGGTCACGACCGTCTTCGCGGAGGACAGCGCAGCCCTGGTCGGCCTGGTCCTCGCGGCAGCGGGGGTGGGGCTGCACCACGTCACCGGCAACGCCGCCTGGGACGGCTGGGCCGCCATCGCGATCGGCGTCCTGCTCGCCTACGTGGCATTCGTCCTGGGCCGGGACAACTCCGACCTCCTGATCGGCGAGACGGCAGAGCCGGCCCTCGTCGTCGACATCCACGACCGGCTGCTGGCCCACGACGAGGTCACGACCGTGATCGAGCTGCTCACCATGCACCTCGGTCCCGAGCAGGTGCTGGTGGCGGCCCGGCTCGACCTGACCGACTCGCTCACAGCCGGCCAGGTCGAGGAGTTCAGCGGCCGGGTCGACGCCGAGCTGCGCGAGACGCACTCTGAGATCACCCAGGTGTTCCTCGACGCCACCCGGCCGGACCCCGACCTGGCCCGGCGTACGGCCGTGCACGTGGAGCGACTGCGGGCTGTCGCTGCCTCGACCTAGCGACCCGTGCTCGGGGCGCGGACGCCGGCGGCGACCAGGGCGAGCGCCGCGACGAGGAACAGTGCAGCCGCCAGGAAGGCGTGTGACGCTCCCACGGTGAACGCGTGCTGCGCCTGCGCGACCGCCGACTCGCCCAGTGGCGTGCTGGCGTGCCGGCTGAAGTGGCCGAAGACCGTCACCAGGATCGCCACCCCGAGGGTTCCGCCGAGCTGCTGGGTGACGTTGACCAGCCCGGAAGCGGCACCGGCGTCCTTGGCCGGGACACCTTCCAGCGCCGCCTGGGTGAGCGGCACGAACGACAGGCCGTTGCCGACGGCGAACAGCAGCAGGCTGGCGA
This sequence comes from Actinomycetota bacterium, assembly GCA_030841195.1. GTDB lineage: Bacteria > Actinomycetota > Actinomycetes > JACCUZ01 > JACCUZ01 > JAVEDA01. The sequence continues at coordinate 3,617 of JAVEDA010000294.1, forward strand.
GCACGTGCCCGTACGACGACGAGGGGTCGAGGCCGCTGGCGAGCACGAAGCCGGTGGTGCCGAGCGCCACACCGCCGACCATGAGCACCTTGGCGTGCACCCGGTGGATCAGCACCCGGCTGGTCAGCTGCGAGACCAGGAACACGGTGACCGGTAGCGGGAGGAAGGCGAAGCCGGTCGTCAGCGCGTTGTAGCCGAGCACGTCCTGGAGGAACTGGGTCAGGAAGAAGAAGAGCCCGAACATCCCGCCGAACAGCAGCCCCCGGGCCACGTTGGCGATCGTCCGGCTGCGGTCGTTGAACAGCCGGAGCGGCGTGATGGGTTGCTCGGCGCGCAGCTCGGTGAGGACGAAGGCGGTGAGCAGGACAGCGCCGCCGACGAAGGACGACAGCGTGACCGCGTCGGTCCAGCCGTCGGAGGCGGCCCGGACGAAGCCATAGACCAGACCGGCCATGCCGAGGGTGGAGAACACCGCTCCCGGCAGGTCGAAGGTGCCGCGGTGGCGCTCGGTCTCCGGCAGGACGGCGAGACCGACAAGGATCACGGCGAGGCCGATGGGGACGTTGACGAACATCACCCAGCGCCAGGAGGCCCACTCGGTCAGGAGGCCGCCCATGATCAGGCCGAGGGCGCCGCCGCCGACCGACACGGCCGTGAACAGACCGAGCGCTCGGACCCGCTCGCGCGGCTCGCTGAACATCGTCGTGAGCAGCGCGAGTGAGGAGGGTGCGGCGAGGGCGGCGCCGACGCCCTGCAGGGCGCGCGCAGCGAGCAGCAGCCCGCCGCTGGGCGCGAAGCCGCCGAGCAGCGAGGCGAGGATGAACACACCGATGCCGGCGACGAAGGTCCGGCGGCGGCCGAGGAGGTCACCGGCCCGGGCGCCCAGCAGCAGCAGGCCGCCGAAGGTCAGCGTGTAGGCGTTGAGGACCCAGGACAGGCCGGCTCCGGAGAAGCCCAGCGCCTGCTGCATCTGGGGCAGGGCGACGTTCACGATCGTGGCGTCGAGCACGACCATCAGCTGACAGGTGAGGATGACGCCCAGCACGAGGCTGGCGTGGCTGGGGCGACGCGGGCGACGCGTCGGGGAGGCGGTGGTAAGGCCCTCGGGGACCAGGGCGGTGTCGGTCGACATGTGAGCGGCTCTTCTCGAGGGGTACAGTGAGAGGCAGAAGCGGAAACAACCTCCGGAAACTATACGGAGGGTCCTTCCGGTTATGCAAGTCCGCTGGCGAGAGGGCACCATGTCAGGCGTGACGACCGAGCAGACCGCCGCTCCCGGCGTGCGGCCGATGCGCGCGGACGCCTCCCGCAACCGGGCCCGCCTGGTCGAGGCCGCTCGGGCCGCCTTCACCGCCCGGGGCAGCAACGCCACGGTGGAGGAGATGGCCAAGGCGGCCGACGTCGGCGTCGGGACGCTCTACCGGCACTTCCCGCGCCGGATCGACCTGGTCGAGGCGGTCTACCGCGAGGACGTGGACGAGCTGGTCGCGCACGCCGGCGAGCTGGTCGACAGCACCGATCCCTGGGAGGGGCTGG
>JAVEDA010000161.1 GCA_030841195.1 Actinomycetota bacterium
GCGGTCTCGCTCAGGTCGTCGAAGTACCGCAGCACCACGACGGCCCGCTGCCGCGGCGCCAGGTGGGCGAGGGCGGCCTCAAGGGTGAGCGCCACCGCGACCTGGTCGTCGTGACCGCCGGTCGCCAGCTCCTCGTCGACCAGCTGCACCTCGTCGAGCCGGTGGTGCCGCCACCGGGACACGTGCTCGCGGTAGAGGACGGTCCGGACGTACGGCTCCGGGTCGCCGCGGAAGGAGATCCGGGCCCAGCGCCCGGCGACCTTGACCAGCGCCGTCTGCACGAGGTCCTCGGCCGCTCCCTGGTCCCCCGTCAGCAGGTACGCCGTGCGCAGCAGCGCCGGTGTCCGGGCCCGCACGAACTCGGCGAACGCCGCGTCGTCCCGGTTGCCCAGCTGCACGTCGTCACCGCCTGCCCTCGCCGTGCGCTCCTGCTCATCTTGCTACTCAGGAACACGCCCGCGGCAGCCCGGATCTATGCCGACGCGCAAACAAGGCGTCAGAAGTCGATCCGCATCACGACCCGGCGCAGGGTCGGCCGGCTGACCTCGGTGAACCCGGCGGCCGCGAAGACGCCGTCGGTGCCGACACCGAGCTCCTCCAGGATCACCTTCTTGGTCGTGATGGGGTAGCCCTCGATGGCATGCGCGCCCCGCTCCCGGGCGAAGTCGACCGCGGCGACGGCCAGTGCTCGGCTGACGCCGCGCTTCCGGTAGCCCGTGCGAGTGACGAAGCAGGTCACCGCCCACACGCCGTCGTCGGACTTGTCCTCCGCCCGGTCCGCCCACGCGACCCGCCCGAAGCGCAGCAGGCCGCCATATGCGCTGCGCGGCTCGACCGCGCACCACCCGACCGGTTCGCCGTCGAGGTAGGCGACCAGGCCGCTGGTCGAGCCCGACTCCGGATGACCGCAGTCGGCCTGCTCGCGCAGCCGGTGGGCCCGGTCCTCGGCCGGGTACGACGCGAACGACTCCCGCGGCTGCAGCTTGAACCGCTGGCAGAAGCACCGGGAGGTCGAGCCGCGAGTGCCGAAGACCTTCCGCAGGTCCGCCCAGCTCGCCACGTTGGCCGGCACGACGGTGTACCCCGGCATCGACAACTAGGGCCGCTCGTCGACGCCGTACTTCTCGGCGATCGCCACGACGTGCTTCGGCAGCTTGCCGGTGAGGACGTCCTCGAGGGTGACGTCCTCGAGCACGTGCCGCAGGCTGCCCCGGACCGCGATCCAGACGGTGCGCAACGGCTCGGTCGGCCCGACGTACGCGAGGGACGCCGGGCTGGTGTCGCGGACGGTGGCCAGTGGTCCCTCGACCGCTCGGATCACGTCCGCGATCGCGATCTCGGCGGCCGGCTTGGCCAGCGTGTAGCCGCCCTCGGGACCGCGGCGGCTGACCAGCAGCTTGTGCTGCTTGAGCTGGCGGAGGATCTCGAGCAGGAACTTCAGCGGGATCTGCTGGGCGGTCGCCAGCTGCTCGGCCTTGACCGGTTCGACCGACGCGTCCGACGCGAGCTGGACGAGCGCCCGCACGGCGTAGTCGACCCTGGCTGTCACGCGCATGGCGACACTCTCTCAGCAACGCCGCCGGAGTCCGGCATCCGGCACGCTGCAGGTTGCTGCATCAGCCTCAGGCGTCGAAGTCGAGCTCGACCTCGTCGGACACCGGGACCGACTGGCAGGCCAGCACGAACCCGGCCGCCATCTCCTCGGCGTCGAGCGCGTAGTTCCGGGCCATCGACACCTCGCCGGAGACGATCCTGGCGCGGCAGGTGCCGCAGACCCCGCCCTTGCAGGCGTAGGGCGCGTCGGCCCGGACCGCGAGCAGCGCGTCGAGCACCCGCTCGCCGGTGCGCGGCACCTGCACCGTGGTGGCACGGCCGTCCAGGGTTGCGACCACGGTGCTCGTTCCGGCGGCCCGCACCTCCTCGGGCGTCACCGAGACCCGGGGCGCCTCGCCCTCGACGTGGAACAGCTCGGCGTGCACATGGTTCGCCCCGACGCCGGCCTCGAGCAGCACGTCACGGGCACCCTCGACCATCTCGAACGGCCCGCACAGGAACCACTCGTCCACGGTGTCGGCCGGCAGCAGCAGCTCGAGCAGCCGGCGCAGCCGCGGCGGGTCGAGCCGGCCGCTGAGCAGCTCGGCCTCCTGCCGCTCTCGGGACAGCACGTGCAGCAGCCGGAACCGTCCCGGGTAGCGGTCCTTCAGGTCGGCGAGCTCCTCGAGGAACATCACCGACGCCACGGTCCGGTTGCCGTAGACCAGGGTCACCGTGCTCGCCGGCTCGACCTCGAGCACCGACGCAACGATGGACAGCACCGGCGTGATGCCGCTGCCGGCCGCGATCGCGCAGTAGTGCCGGGCCTGAGCGGGCTCGAGGTGCGGGGTGAAACGACCGGTCGGCGTCATCACGTCGACCACGTCGCCGACCTTCAGCGTCGAGGTCGCATGGCCGGAGAAGACGCCACCGTCCAACCGCTTGACGCCGATCCGGAGCCGGCCACTGGGCGCCGGCGCGCAGATCGAGTAGTTGCGGCGCACCTCGGTGCCGGCGACCTCAGTACGCAGTGTCAGGTGCTGGCCGGCGTCGAACACGTAGTCGGCCCGCAGCTCGTCGGGCACCTCGAAGGTGATCGCGACCGCGTCGTCGGTCAGCGCCTCGACCGCACCGACCCGCAGCGGGTGGAAAGTGCCGTGCCGGCGCCCGGTGTCGACGACGGTCGTCGTTGCGGTGAGGTCGGTGGTCACCGTCAGATCGCCTTCATGTGGTCGAACGGCTCCCGGCAGGCGTTGCACACCCAGAGCGACTTGCACGCCGTCGAGCCGAACCGGCTGGACTCGCGGGTGTCCGGGCTGCCGCACTGCGGGCAGCGCACCGACAGTGACAGCGCGACAGGTCCAGTCGACGTCGTACGCCGGGAAGGGGGCGCGATGCCGTAGTCCTGCAGGGCCTGCCGGCCCGACTCGGTGAGCCAGTCGGTCGTCCAGGCCGGGGAGAGCACTGTGCGCACCTCGACCCGGTCGAAGCCGGCGGCGTGCACCGCGTCCTCGACATCGCGGCGGATCACGTCCATGGCCGGGCAGCCGGAGTAGGTCGGCGTGATGCTCACGACCACCCTGCCGTCGTCGGCCATCGCGACGTCCCGAAGGATCCCCAGGTCGGCGATGCTCAGCACCGGCAGCTCCGGGTCGAGCACCGCAGCGGCCGCGGCCCGAGCCTCGTCGAGCGAGAGCATCACACTGTTCACCAGGATGCACCCGGGTGGGCGCGGTGCAGGTGCTGCATCTCGGCGAGGAGGAAGCCCATCGGCTCGGTGTGGATGCCGCGCCGGCCGCCGCCGGGCGGGGTGCGCGTCCCCTCCGGCCGGGTCAGCGTGGCCTCGGCGAGCACGCCGTCGACGTAGCCGTCCCACCCGGCGCGCAGCGTGGACGCGTCGACCGCGATGCCGTCGGCGACCAGTGACTGCTCGAGGTCGTCGGTGCCGAACACCTCGTCGACGTAGGGCCAGAGCCGCTCGAGCCCTGCCTGCATCCGGCGGTGCGACTCGTCGGTGCCGTCGCCGAGCCGCAGCACCCACTGGGTCGCGTGGTCGCGGTGGTAGTCGACCTCCTTGACGGCCTTGGCGGCCATCCCGGCCAGCGTCGGGTCGGCACTGTCCTGCAGCCGCTCGTAGAGCGCCAGCTGGTAGGTCGAGAAGAGCAGCTGCCGGGCCATCGACACCGCGAAGTCCTCGTTCGGCCGCTCGACGAGGTGCACGTTGAGGAACTCGCGCTCGTCGCGGAGATAGGCGAGGTCGTCCTCGGTGCGGCCCGCGGCCTCCACATCACCGGCGTACGAGAGCAAGGTGCGCGCCTGCCCGAGCAGGTCGAGGCCGATGTTGGCCAGCGCGACGTCCTCCTCGAGCTGCGGGGCGTTGGTGACCCACTCGCCGAGCCGGTGGGACAGCACCAGGGCATCGTCGCCGAGCCGCAGCGCGTAGGTCGCCAGGGCAGGCATCGTCATAGGTGCTGCACCTCGGCCGGGATCTCGTAGAACGTCGGGTGCCGGTAGGCCTTGTCGGCCGCGGGGTCGAAGAACGAGTCCTTCTCGTCCGGGCTGGACGCGACGATCGCGGCGGCGGGCACGACCCAGAGCGAGACGCCCTCGGACCGGCGGGTGTAGACATCGCGGGCGTTGCGCAGCGCCATGGCCGCGTCCGGTGCGTGCAGGCTGCCGACGTGCTGGTGGTTGAGGCCCCGCCGGGACCGGACGAAGACCTCCCACAGCGGCCAGTCGCGCTCGGTCGTGTGGTCGCTCATGCGGCACCGACCGACGTACGCCGGGTGGCTTGCTTGTCGGCGTAGGCGTTCGCCGCGTCGCGCACCCAGGCGCCTTCGTCGTGCGCCCGCCGGCGGTGCTCGATCCGCTCGGCGTTGCATGGCCCGTTGCCCTTGAGCACCGCGAAGAACTCCGACCAGTCGATGTCGCCGAACACGTAGTGGCCGGTGGTCTCGTCGAGGTGGAGGTCCGGGTCGGGCAGGGTGAGCCCGAGCACCTCCGACTGCGGCACGGTCATGTCGACGAACTTCTGCCGCAGCTCGTCGTTGGAGAACCGCTTGATCCCCCACGCCATCGACTGCGCCGTATGACCCCCTGAGGACTCGTCGGCTCCACTGTCAGGGGGCCCGAACATCATCAGCGACGGCCACCACCACCGGTCGACGGCGTCCTGCGCCATCGCCTTCTGCGCGTCGGTGCCGTGCGAGAGCGTGTTGAGGATCTCGAAGCCCTGCCGCTGGTGGAACGACTCCTCCTTGCAGATCCGCACCATCGCCCGGGCGTAGGGCCCGTAGGAGCAGCGGCACAACGGCACCTGGTTGGTGATCGCGGCGCCGTCGACGAGCCACCCGATGGCTCCCATGTCCGCCCAGGTGAGGGTCGGGTAGTTGAAGATCGAGGAGTACTTCTGCCGCCCGGTGTGCAGCAGGTCGAGCAGCTCCGCGCGGTCGGCGCCCAGCGTCTCGGCCGCGGCATACAGGTACAGCCCGTGGCCGGCTTCGTCCTGCACCTTGGCGAGCAGGATGGCCTTGCGTTTCAGCGACGGTGCGCGGGA
>JAVEDA010000251.1 GCA_030841195.1 Actinomycetota bacterium
ACCGGTGTGCTCAAGTTCACCGACAACACGGTGGTCCGCGCGGGCACCTACGAGCTCAACTGGAACATCGGTCTCGGCGCCATCTGGATCTACGCGCTCGAGGGGAACGTCTCCGGCATCGAGGTGACGGGCGACCACTACCTCGACAACACCTACAACGCGATCATGTTCGTGGCTGACTGGCCGGTGAAGGACCGTTACTCGATCACCGACGTGTCCTTCAAGGACGTTCGGGTCGACGGCACCGCCACGTCGGTCGTCAGCGCCCGCGCGATGGGGTCCGCGTCGTTCGAGAACGTCGACGCCCGCAACGACGGCGCACCCGTGCCGTGGGGTGACGACCGCGAGCTGTTCGTCAACAACTGCGGCAGCTTCAACTGGGACTGGGTCAACGGGTCGACGTTCCACCTCGGAGACCTGGGTGGCAACGACTACTTCGGCGACCCGACCCAGGACACGTGGCTGCCCGGGTGGCTGTTCCCCGCGCCGGGGCAGGACCTGATCACCTGCAACGACCGGCCACCGGTGAACCCACCGCCGTCGCCGTCAGCGTGGTAGCCGGCAGGTAGGCACCGACAGGACTCGGGGCGGTGCGGGATGAGTGACTCCCGCACCGCCCCGCTTCAACTCTGAGCACGGAAGAGGGGGCGACCCGCAGGTCGCCCCCTCTTTTCCTGTCCGTGTCGCTTAGACGAGCACGGGCTCCTTGATGCGCTCGGCGACCGGTGCCGCAATCTGCTTGGGCGCCCTCCCGGCCCAGACGAGACCGAGCCCGGCCAGGATGATCGTGAGTCCGATGCCGGCCAGGATGGCGGCGATGGCGAGACCCAGCTGGAGCGCGGAGTGGGTGACTGTGCCTACGCCGAGCTCAGCGATCAGACCGTGTGCAGTGCCCGACCATGCCTGGTCGCGGGCGATGGCCTCGATCGGGTTCGAGCGGTCGTAGCCGGTCCAGTACTTGCCGTTCGGGTTGAAGTCGTAGCTGCCGGCCTTGAAGACCTTGCCGTTGTCAGCCGTGACGTCCTCCGGGAGGACAACCGTCTGGGGGCGGGTGATGGTGTGGTACGTGATCGTGGCCATCTGGTACATGTACTCAGAGGCGGTGTTGACCACCGGGTCGTTCGGGTTGAGGTCGGACTTGACGACCGGGTACTTCCAGTCGTCCTGAAGCAGGGACATGATCGCCGTTGCTTCCTTCGTCGAGCCGGTGTCGTCGGCGAGCTGGCCGTCGGCGTTGTAGGTGAGCTCGACGTTCTGCGCCGCGCTGAGTGCGTGCAGCGAGGCGTATCCGGCCTGCACCTTGGCGAAGGCCACACCGGCGCCGGCCAAGAAACCTAGACCGATCACCGCAAGCACGACGCCGAGGGTCTGAAGTCGCTTGGTCACGAGAACCACTTCCTTTGTCTTTGGTTGGTAGTCCCATCGTGTGGTGCGCGGTGACCGTGCCGGATGGGCTGAAGGTCACGACCCGGCAGGGCCTAACGGCACCCGTCGTCCCAACCGGCTAACGGAGGCTGCGGGGCACCAGGCCGGCGGCCAGGGCGAGCAGGCCGTCGGTGGCCATCAGGATGCCGCGCGAGGTCAGCGCTACGGCCGTGGCCTCCGACGTCGAGAGCACGCTGTGCAGCAGGACGACCAGGACGGCCTCGCGCACGCCGGCCCCGGCCGGCAGCACCACGAGCAGCGGCCCGAGCGAGAAAGCGATCGCGAAGCCGCCGATGGCCACCGGCAGGGCCTGCCACGGGTCGGCGCCGAGACCGACGGCCAGCACCCAGACGTGGCCGCCGTAGACGACCCAGAACGCGATGGCCCAGCCCACGCCGCGGGCCATGTCCCGGCCGGACAGGGGAGAGTCCAGGCCCGGCCGCCGCAGCAACCGCAGCGCCCGGTCCAGCAACGCGTTCAGCACCCGCGGCACCAGCAGCGCGAGCAGCACGGGCACGGCCAGCAGACCCCACAGCACCACCCGGCCCTCCGCCTGCAGCAGGGCTGGCAGCGCGGCCACCCCGACCAGGATGCCGACCAGGGTCGCGAGGCCGAGCGTCAGCAGGAACGCCAGGCCCATCCGCTGCCGGGGCACACCGAGCTCGCGGCCCATCCGCATCTGGGCGAGCACCGGCCAGACCGCCCCGGGCACGTACTTCCCGAGCTGGGTGACGAAGAACAGGCGCGCGGCCGGCCGGCGGGGCAGGGTCGAGCCCAGCACCCGCAGCGTCCCGCGCCAGAGCAGGAAGCTCATGAACACCCCGAGCAGTGCCACCAGGAGCGCGGCCACGACCACTGCGGGTTTCTGCCGCTTCAGCTGGTCGACGATGTCGGACCACTGGCCCTTCAGCGCCCAGGCGAATGCCGTGACGACCGCCAGCACCAGCAGGCCGGAGACGGCCGAGCGGCGCCACGACCTGCCCCCGGGGCGGTCGGGGTCGGCCGGCCCCTCGGCCGTGACCGGCGTGGCGGGGTCCACCCCGCTAGACCTCGGAGCGGGACCGGACGATCAGGTCCGCGAGCAGCGCCAGCGCGGCGACGAGCATCCCGGTGATGAAGATGAGCACGGTGTTGACCGCGAACCGGCCGAAGTGCGCGAACAGGTCGTAGACACCCTTGAGCAGCCCGACGCTTATCAGCGTCAGCGCCGGCGGCATCAGGACCTTGAGCGGGTTGAAGTACATGACCATCCGCAGCACCTGCAGGATGTAGCGGTAGGCGTCCTTGGTGAAGTGGAACTTCGAGACGCCGGACCGCTTCGCGTAGGAGATCGGCACGTAGCGGATGTCGTGCTGGTTGGACAGGAACGCCAGCGTGATCGTGGTGACGCAGGAGAAGCCGGGCGGCAGCAGCCGCAGGTAGGGCAGCGACACCGAGCGGCGGAAGACGCGCAGACCGGAGTTGAGGTCCGGGATCGAGGAGTTCGAGAGCTTCTCGGCGATCTTTCGGATGACCCACTTGGCCGGCACCCGGAGGATCTTGTGGGTGCCCTCCTCGCTGGTGCGTGCACCCACGACCTGGTCGTACGTCGGGTCGTCGACGAGCATCGAGACCAGCTCGGGGATGCGCTCGTTCGGGTAGGTCATGTCGGCGTCGGTCCACGCGACGATCTCGCCCCGTGCCTCGAGGGTGCCGATCCGCCGTGCGGTGCCGGAGCCGCCGTTGCGGCGGAACGGCATGATCCGCATCGAGGGGAACCGCGACCGTGCCTCCAGCAGCAGCGTGAGGGTGTCGTCGGTCGACGCGTCGTCGATGGCCAGCAGCTCGTAGGTCATGCCGCTGGCGTCCATCGCCGCGCAGATGCGCTCCACCTCGGCGATGACGTGCTCGCGCTCGTTGTAGCAGGGCAGCACGATCGTGACGAGCGGCCGGCCGGAGTCGTCCGCCGGCGGCTCGGGCTCGGTGCGGTGGTGCGGTGCCGGCGGGGCGGGCGTCACTCGCGTCGCGGGCGGGGCCGGGTCCACTGCGGGCAGCACGGCGGTGGCGTCGTCGGTCAGGGTGGGGTGCTCGCTCATATCGCGGGCCACCCTACCGGCGGTGCACCTCTGCCCCGGACCGGCGCTACGGGTAGTAGCCCACCACGTCGCCGACCAGGTTGGTCCACCCCGTGCCGTTGGTGATCTTGACCCGGCCCTTGCTGCCCACCCGCACGACCACCAGGTTCGTGGTCGTGCGGAAGGCGGGCACGGAAAGGTCCGGGAACGACGGCCTTCGGGTGCCGTAGGGCCACGCCGTGACCGAGGTCCTCCGGGTCGCGTCGCGCGCGGTGAGGTTCATCACCACGGCCCGGGCACCGGCCGGGGCCGGCTTCCCCCGACCGGCGACCTTGACGCTCACGACGTTGCCCGCGCCCACCCTGGCCTTCGGCGCGCCGATCCCGTAGCGAGTGTCCAGCACCCGGGCGGTCTTGCGCGGCTGGAACAGCCGCCCGTTCACCACGCCCGCGGGTGCCCACCAGCCGACGACGTCGACGACCACCTGGGTGGCCATGGTGTGCGCGGTCAGCTTGAAGGTGCCGTCCTGCAGCCGCACCACCGCGCGGTTCTTGACCAGCGAGCTCGCGGTGAACGACACCGTGGCGTTCTCCCGGTCCCCGCCGCTGGACTGCGCGGTCAGGGTGCCGCTGCCGGTCGGCGACACCGTGGTGACGTTGAGCATGACTCCGGTCATCGCGGTCGCGGGGATCCCGGACAGTGCCGGCATGGTCACCACCCGGTCGACCCCTGGCACCAGGACGCCGGCCGGGTCCTTGCGGGAGTCGTAGAGCCGCAGCGCCCTCGTCGGCATGAACAGCTGCCCGCCGGCCAGCGGGTAGTAGCCGACGACGTGCACCGTGAGCTCGGTCGTGCCGGCACTGTTGGCGAGGCTGACCGCGCCGTTGCCGCCAAGCGGTGTCACGGCCAGCGCAGAGGACGGCTGTCCCGGTGCCGAGTTCAGCGACGGCGACGACGGCTTCGGGGACCCCGCGGCCCAGGCCGTCACGGTGGTGGGAGCCGTGGCACAGCTGGACGCGATGCTCAAGGCGACGGCACCGACGCCGGTCGCCGGCACCTTGCCCACGCCGAGGACCGGGAGGTCCAGCCGGCCGCCGGGACCGAGCGGCAGGTTGCCGTCGGTCCGGGTGTCGTAGAGCTTGATCGGGTCCACGGGGACGAAGCTGGTCCGCCCCGGCAGCGCGGTCGGGCCGACCGCGGGCGGCGTCGTCCGCGCCGCCTGAACGGTCACCTGGCCGACCCACGGGCGGGCGGCCGCCGTGGCATCGGCGCTGGCGAGGGTGACCGTGTAGGCCCCGGGTCTGACCGGGATCCCCGTGTCGTCCTTGAGGTCCCACGGCGCGCTCACCGGCAGGGCCGTCGATGCCGTCCCGGTCAGGGTCCGCACGACGGTGCCGCGACAGACCTCCATGATCTGCAGGGTCCAGGCCTGGTCGCTGGTGACCCGGGCCACCGTGGTGATGCTGGCGCCGCTGCCGTAGACGGCGCTGGCCGGCTGGGGCCGCGGGTCGAGCAGAGCGGTGCCCAGGTACGTGGTCGTCAGCGCCTTGATGGTGGCGAGCTGGTTGTAGAGGTTGGTGCCCGGGCAGGACGTGTTGCCGGCGTCCCGGTGCCCGGAGATCACACCGAAGGTGACCTTGGTGCCGGCCCGATACTTCGACGTCCCGCCGCCCTGGGAGGTGAGCACCGTCGTGCCGTTCGGGTCGCGGTAGGACAGCGACAGCTTCCACGCCATCAGCCGGGCGATCGAGTCGACCATCACCGCGGGCGCCGCGACCTTGTCGTAGTTGCCGAGCGCCGACACCGCAAAGCTGTCGACGTTGAAGCCACCGGTGTGGGCTCCGACGACGGCCCGGGTCATCCCGCCGTACCGGCCCTCCCAGAGCCGGCCGAACCGGTCGACCAGGAAGTTGTAGCCGATGTCCGACCAGCCGTTGCCCTTGACGTGGTAGGCGTAGATGCCGCGCAGGATCTTCGGCACCTCGGCCTCGGAGTAGCCGTTGACCCCGGCCGTGTGGTGCACGAAGCCGGCCTTGATCGTGGAGTTGTACTTCGGCGCGGTGCCGCGGATCGACTCGTCCGCGCCCCACTGGGCCCGGGTGAAGATCTGCGGCTGGGCCACCGCGGCCTGCGCCGACTGCATCGGCCGGCCGGCCCCCACCGACCCGTCAGCGGCCGAGCTGCCCGGGTCCACCAGATCGACCCGCAGGCCGCGCGGCAGGGCGCCGCTGACCACGTCGACGCGGACCTGGTAGCCGTCCGAGTCGCCGACCCAGAGCGGCTCGGTGCCGGGGCGTGCTGCTTTGCCTTCGCTGCCCGCGGGTGTGTCGGTGACCTCGAGCGCGGTCCAGCCGGTCCAGCCCTTGTCTCCGTGGGTGCGTACCAGGACGGTGAGGTCGGCCGGCACCGAGGTCGACGCGGCGCGACGCCAGGTGACGCCGAGCAGGTCGAAGGACGCCACCTGGGTGCGAGTGACCAGCACGTCCGGCCGCCCCACGCTGCGGCCCGGGGCCGCCTGCTGCCCGGTCGCCTGGAACGCCGCCCGGGCGCTGCCGCGCACCGCCCGGGATCCGACCGCGGCGAGCTCGACGCCGTGCAGGGCCTGCGAGCGGACCTCGGAGCGCACCGGGTGCGGGGCCGGGTGCGGGGTGGTGACCACCGGCAGCGCGACGACCGCCAGCGGGGTGAGCACGCTGAGCAGGACGGCCGACGGTGCGGTGCGCATGGAGGACCCATTCGTGTGACAGGCGTGGCTGGCGTGACAGAAGTGATAGATGGGACAGACTGCGACCAGTGTCCATCGCATCGGCGTCCGGACGCGGTGTCTTGACGACTTCGGCGTGGTCCGGGGCGGACATTTTGCCCTCCCGTGACCGCCCCGGCGGCCTCCGTAGAGTCGCCGGGGTGACCACCTCCCCCGCGTCGGCCGGACCGCCGTACCTCCTCGACGCCGCGCTTCGTGGCGACCCGGCCCGCCCGCTGATCACGTTCTACGACGACGCCACCGACGAGCGCACCGAGCTGTCGGTGACCACCTTCGCCAACTGGGTGGCCAAGACCGCCAACCTGATCCGCGACGACCTCGGCCTGGAGCCGGGCGCCACCGCCGCGCTCGACCTGCCCGCGCACTGGCAGGCCGCCGTCTGGCTGCAGGCGTGCTGGGCCCTCGGGCTGCACGTCGTCCCGGCCGGGTCGGTCGCCGACCTGACCGTGATCGGGTACGACGGGGCGGCACCCGGCGGCAACGGCGAGGTCGTGGCACTCGGCCTCGGGCCGATGGGCCTCCCGCGCCGGGACGCCGGTCCGCCCGCCGGCACGACGCTGGACTACGACCGAGAGGTGCACGGGCACGGCGACCGTTTCGTCGCCGCCCGGGCGCCCGACCCGGCGGCGCCGGCGCTGACCGTGGCGGGCGACGTGCTCGCGGGGGCCGACCTGGTGGCCGCCGCGCACGCTGCCGCGCCGCTGCCTGCCGGTGCCCGCCTGCTGGTCGCCGAGTCGATGGCCTCACTGCGCGCGGTGCTCGCGGGCCTGCTCGTCCCGCTGGCCACCGACGTCACAGCAGTCCTCTGCCGCCACCTGGACCCCAGCCGACTGCCGGACCGAGCGCGGCAGGAGGGGCTGGTGGCCGCCGTCGGCACAGACACGCCGGACATTCCGGCCTGGTCCGTCGGCGGGTCGCGGTGAACGAACGATGAACTAGGATTGGCGGTCGACCCCGCCGCACCCGCGATCGCCCTGCCCCCCGGTGATCCGCTGGCCGCCTCCCCCGTGGCCGCCGGGTGCGCCCGACGACAGGACTTGCGTGCCCCGTTCC
>JAVEDA010000253.1 GCA_030841195.1 Actinomycetota bacterium
GCTTCTTGACGTTGACCGCGTAGTAGTACACGTGCGAGTCGAACACGTTCGCCCGCCGCGGTGCGAAGCGCGGGTCCTTCAGGATCGACGCGAGATACTGCGGCTGCACGTTGTCCCGGCTCGCGGCCTGCTTGTCCGAGCCGGCGTCCTTGATCATCCGCTGGTCGATGACGTCCGGGGCGATGCCAAACCTCAGCACGATCTTGTCCGGGTACGCCGGGCGGTACGGGTCGCTGGCCCTATCCCAACTCGCGTTGCGGACCAGCACAAGCTGACTGCCCTTCGAGTACTGCTGGATTTTGTACGGACCACTGGAGACCGGCTTGTCGTCGTACTTCTCACCCGTGTCCGCCGCCTCCGGCACCGGGGCGAACGCCGACAGCGACACCGTGTAGTTGAAGTCCGGCACCGGCTTGGCCAAGTGAAAGGTGATCGTCTTGTTCGCGTCGTCACACGACACGGCCTTGTCGAAGGCTGCGGTGTCGTTGCCGCCCTGGGCATAGGGGCCCTTGTAGACCGACGTGCCGTCGTTGCCCGTGGGGATGTCCAGGTAGGCCACCGCATACTGCGGGCCGCCGGTGATCACGTCGGTCGCGAACGTCCGCGACACCCCGTACTTGACGTCCGCACAGGTGACCGGCGCGTCGCCCTCGAACTTCGCGCCGTCGCGCAGCGTGAACTTCCACGTCTTCGCGCCGTCGCAGTCCCTGTGTCGGTCGCGAGGTCCGGCACGAGCGTGTTCGCCTGCGCCTCATTCGTGCTGAGCTTGTACGAGGTCAGCGTCCGGTTCAAGTAGGCACTGGCAAACGCCAGGTCCTCACCGGTGTAGTTGCGCTGCGGGTCGAGGTGCTGGATCTGTTCCGCCTGAGTCAGGAACGTGAGCGTGCCACCACTGACCGGCTCGCCCCGACCGCCTCCGGCGTCGTGGGAGGCGCTACTGCATGCGCCGAGCACCATCGCCGCAATGAAGGCAAGCGCGACGGCGTGCACGCCACTATTGCAGGCCGCTGCGGAGCGCCAACGTCGTGTGGCTCGGTGGCTCATGATTCCACTCCGAGGGCAGTGGGCGACTGCCGCTTCGTGGACGCCGGCTTCGTACGACGAGTTTATGGTGGAGTCGGGTGACGCTGCTCTCCTGCGAGCGCAATCCCGCGGGGCCAACGAGGGCATTGGCGCACCGATGCCGCCAAAAGCAAGGATCGAATGTCCTATAGGTAGCGCTTTGCGACGCGACGACAGTTTCAGTTCGCGACGGCTGCATCCGCGGGGGGTACATGACCGATCGGTAGTGGCTCCCCTCTGTGTCAAGATGCCAGAGCAGGGTCGGTTGTAGCGTGGTTCTCGGCGGGTCCGGGAAGTGACTTCTCCGAAGAGCTGGCTGCCGGGGTTGGGCCAGTCGCGCTGGATTCTGTAGTCGCCCCCGTCTGTCCTCCCGGGCCCGCTTCTCGCGCCTGCGCGTCGAGGACGAGCTGGTGATAGATGACGTCGGAGAGTCGTCGTTTGAGGCAGCGCAGCGCCTCGAGTGCGGTCTTGCCGGCGGCTCGTTTGCGCAGGTAGTAGGCGCGGCCTTCGGTGTCGTAGCGGATCTGGACGACGGCCATGATGTGCAGGACGTGGTTGAGCCTGCGGTTGCCGGCGCGGGAGAGCCGGTGCCGGATCTGGTCGCCGCTGGAGGCGTCGATGGGTGCGGTGCCGGTCCAGCTGGCGAAGTGGGCCTTGGTCTGGAATCGGGCTACCTGTCCGACGTCGCCGAGGATCCGGGCCGCCCCGACCGGCCCGACGCCGAACAGCCCGGTCAGTCCGGTGCCGGTCTCGGAGACCGCGGCGGCGATCCGCTTCTCGAGCGCCTTGAGCTTGCGGTCGGCCGCGGTGACCTCGCCGAGCTGTTCGACGGCCAGGGCCCGTCGGGTCCGCCCGACGGTGTCCCGCGGTCGCACGGTCGCCAGCAGGGCTCGGGCTTGGGTCGCGGACAGGTCTCGTTTCGCCCCGCCGGTAACGAGTTCGGTGAGCAGACGGTGCAGCCGGTTGACAGCCTGGGTGCGGGCACTGACGAGCTCGTCGCGGCGATCAGCGAGCAGTTTGAGCGCGACCATCGCGTCGTCGCCGAGGACCTCGTTCAGCCGGTCCGCTCGCAACGCGGCCAGGGCGACCGAGTGCGCGTCGACCGGGTCGGTCTTGCGACCGTTGCCGGTGGAGAACACCCGGACCCGGGCGGCAAGCTTGGCGGGCACATCGACCACGGTCTCGCCGTCGGCTACCAACCGCTGCGCCAGATGCTTGCCGACACCGTTGCAGCCCTCCACCGCCCAACGCCGCGACCCGTACCGGCGGCCCAACGCGAGCATCGACCGGTAACCCTCCCGGTCGGCACCGAACCGGCCCGCGGCCAGCACCACCGCATCCGGGTCGAGCACCTCGATCGTGTTCGATCGCTTGTGCGGATCGACACCGATCACCACCTCAGCCATCACTGCCTCCCTGTCGTGAGCCAAACGGACAGTGAGGAGGGCAGTGCTACTTCGAGCCGAGCAGACCCCTCTGGAGCCACTCCCCACACGGTGCCCGGCCAGGACGCAGACCACTAGAGAGCCACGCCACCGAAGTAGCGGGCAGCCAGCTTCCGAGCGTCCCGCCGAACACCTCGACCGAGCCTGGCCTGACCCGAGCCGTGAGGGAAGTCAACAAGTAGCCAGCTCTGACTGTCCCCCATAAGCCGATGACATCGCGCTGATTCAGGTGCGGTCTCTCCGCATCGCATCCAACAGAGCTGTGCGCACGAGTACGTGGGCTGGAGGAGGCAACTCCTCAAGGCCGAACCATCTGATGTCGTCGTGTTCCTCGGGAGCGACGTTCGCTGGGGTTCCCTGCCAGTCACGCACGAGCCAAGCGCTGAGGAGTGCCGGCTCCTCTGTAGGTCCTGCGGTCAGCCGACACAGATGAGACGCCGAGCCCATCGCCATCTGCACGCCGAGTTCCTCGTGCAATTCCCGCGTGAGCGCGCCCAACTCTGACTCGCCAGTCTCAATGACTCCACCTGGCAGTTCCCACACGTCCGGGTACGCACGCTTGTTCGGACTCCGATGCACAAGGAGGACTCGGCCCTCACGAACCAGCGCGCCGACCACGACCTTGTGCATCCGCGGATCAAAGCATGGACGTGCGACAAGCGACCGTCCGCTCATGCTACGAGTGCCCAGGCGCCACGCCGGAGTGTCGTTGGCTGAGGCCTGACCCTGCTCACCTATCGTCGCTCGGTGGTCGCTCTGCTTGTCGCCGGCGGGATGTCGTTCGTCCTCACGTTGCTGCTGACCCCATTCCTGATCCGGCTGCTGCGCCGGAGCGGTGTCGGCCAGCCCATCCACGACGTGATGCACCACCACACCCAGAAGGCCGGCACCCCGACCATGGGCGGGGCCGTGGTCCCGTTGTCGCTGGTCACCGTCTTCCCCGTCGCGTTGGCCGTCTCGGGTCATCCCCCGAGCCGAGTCGGCGTCGCGGCGGCGCTGGCCGTCGTGGCCATGGGCTCCGTCGGCCTGCTCGACGACGGGATGAAGGTCTTCCGGGAGCGGAACTTGGGCCTGCGGGAGCTGCAGAAGACGGTGCTGCAGACGCTCGTGAGCCTGGGGTACGCGCTGGCCTTGGTCACCTCGCCGGGGAGCTGCCGGCAGCTGGCGTTCACGAACTGCGAGCACCCCGCCCTGAGCCTGCCTAGCTGGCTGTACGTCCTCGTGCTCATGGCGATCTTCTGGGGAAGCACGAACGCCGTGAATTTCACCGACGGCATCGAGGGGCTGCTCGCCGGCGCCGCGGCCGTGACCTTCCTCGTGCTCACCGGCATCGGCTTCTGGGTCTTCCGTCATCACAGCATCTACCAGGTACCGCACGCCCTCGAGCTCACCTTGGTGGCTGCCTGCCTGGCAGGGTCGATGGGCGGCCTGCTGTGGTGGAACATCAAGCCCAAGACCATCTTCATGGGGGACACCGGATCCCTGGCCCTGGGCGCGGGCCTGGTCGTGGTCTGCTCCGGCCTCGGCCTCACCCTGCTCGTGCCCGTCATCGGGTTCCTGTACGTCGGGGTAGGTGCCTCGAGCTTCCTGCAGCGGGTCTGGTTCAAGTGGACCCGCCGCCGAGGCACGCCGCGGCGCCTGTTCCGCATGGCGCCCATCCACCACCACTTCGAGCTGGTCGGCTGGAGCGAGTCGACCATCGTCGTCCGGTTCTGGATCGTGAACGCGATCGCGGCAGGGTTGGCCGTCCTGCTGGTCTACGGCGATGCGCTCAGACACCTCGCCACCTGACGAAAGGGACGAGAGCGCGCCCCTGCCCTCGCGGTCGCTCAGGCATCCGTCCGGTGGCCGGTTCCGATGCCGAGGCCGAGCCGCCAGCCGCACACGTGTGATTCCGGAGCGGCGATACGCCGAGGCCGAAACGAACACAAAGCCGCTCCCGTTTGCCGGTCGGCGCTTCCGGCAAACGAGCGGTAGTGCCAGTTCCGAAACGTCGGCGATTGCCCGCTCACGGTCGAGCGGGACCTACCCAACCCGGGTTCATGACCGGTCGGGCCGGGGTAGCGGTTCCTCCGACTTACTCACTCGCAGCA
>JAVEDA010000260.1 GCA_030841195.1 Actinomycetota bacterium
GAGCCATCTGCAGCCACTCGCGGACCGAGACAGCAGCCAGCGATGCGCCGTTCATGACCTCCATCGGTGAGAACGCGTGCAGGTGCATCTCGGGGACCGAGCGCTTGACCTGGCGGGCGAGGTCGAAGTACGCGGTGCTCGACAGGTCGGGCGAGATCCCGCCCTGCATGCACACCTCGGTCGCACCGAGCGCCCACGCTTCGACGACCCGGTCGCCGACCTCCTGCAGGGACAGCGAGAACGCGTCGGCGTCGGTGCGACGCTGGGCGAAGGCGCAGAACCGGCAGCCGACGTAGCAGATGTTGGTGAAGTTGATGTTCCGGTTGACGACATAGGTGACGTCGTCGCCCACGACGTCGCGGCGCACCGAGTCGGCGAGCGCACAGACGGCGTCCAGCTCCGGCCCGTCTGCCGTGAGCAGCGCCATGGCCTGCACGTCCGACAACGCTGCCGGGTCCAACTCGGCCCGGCGCAGCGCGTCGGCGACGTCGCCGTCCAGCCGTGCGGGCATGGCCCGGGCGATCCGGTCGTTCTGGGCCCGGAGCTCGTCCCAGTCGCCGTAGACGTCGGCGAAGTCGCTGCGGCGGTCCTCGGTGCGACCGGTGACGTCGATCTCGTTGTGCAGCCCGACCCGGCCGAAGGACGGGAGTGCGGCGTCCGGCTCCTGCCACGGGATACCGCGGGGGCGCATGCCGGTGGCCAACAGGCCAGTCACCGGGTGTGCGAGGGCCTCGACGTGCGGGCGGACCCGGACGTCGATCCAGGGCTCGCCGCGCTGGACGAGCTCCGGCTGCACGGCGAGGCGCGCGGTGAGGGCGAAGCCGCTTGCTGCGGACAGCTCGGTCAGCCGGTCGAGCTGCGGCCACGGCCGTTCGGGGTTCACGTGATCCGGTGTCAGCGGCGATACTCCGCCCCAGTCGTCGACGCCGGCCGCGAGCAAGCGGTGGCACTCGTCTTCGGCCACCAGGTTGGGCGGGGCCTGCACCCGGGCCTGCGGGCCGAGGACCAGGCGGGTCACGGCGATGGTGGCCAGGTACTCCTCGAGGTCGACGTCCGGGACCGCGTGCATCGGCGTACGTGCCTTGGCTCGGAAGTTCTGGATGATCACTTCCTGGATGTGGCCGTACTGCCGGGCCACCCGGCGGATCGCGAAGATCGACTCGGCTCGCTCGTCGAGGGTCTCGCCGATGCCCACCAGCAGGCCGGTCGTGAACGGGATTGCCAGCCGGCCGGCGTCCTCGAGCACCCGGAGCCGGACCGCGGGCTCCTTGTCCGGGCTGCCGTGGTGTGGGCCGCCGCGCTCGGCCCAGAGCCGCGTCGAGGTGGTCTCCAGCATCATCCCCATGCTCGGTGCCACCGGCTTGAGCCGCTGCAGCTCGGTCCAGGACATGACACCGGGGTTGAGGTGCGGCAGCAGCCCGGTCTCCTCGAGCACCATGACGGCCATCGCCCGCACGTAGGCCAAGGTGTCGTCGTACCCCCGTTCGTCGAGCCAGCGCCGCGCCTCCGGCCACCGCTCCTCCGGGCGGTCGCCGAGGGTGAACAGCGCCTCGGCGCAGCCGAGCTCGGCTCCGCGCACCGCCACGTCCCGGATCGCCTCGGGCGACATGAACAGGTGCTCGCCCCGGCGCTGCAGCTCCTTCGGGGTGGTCGCGAAGGTGCAGTAGTGGCAGCGGTCGCGGCAGAGCTTGGTGATCGGAACGAAGACCTTCGGCGAGTAGGTGACGGTGCCCGCCCGACCGGCCGCGGCCAGGCCGGCGTCGCGCACCCGGCCGGCGCTCGCACACAGGTCGAGCAGGGCCGGCCCGCGCGCCCGCAGCAGCACGGCCGCCTCGGGCGGGTCCAGTGCCACCCCGTCGCGAGCGCGTCGCAGGCAGCGGCGCAGGGCACTGTCCGCAATCATGGATCCATGATACATAGTCCTAAGACATTGGGAAGGGATGGCGGTCCACCTCTCGCCAGGTGACCACGGCCGGCATCCGTACCGAAGGGCCGCGCATGACCTCTTCCACCACCACCGGAACGCCAGACACCCGCCGGGAGCACGACCTGCTGGGGGACCTGGAGGTGCCGGCGGCGACGTACTGGGGGGTCCACACGGCGCGAGCCCTGATCAACTTCCCGATCACCCGCATTCCCATCTCGACCTACCCGGAGCTCGTGCAGTCCCTCGCCTCGGTCAAGCAGGCGGCGGCCGAGGCGAACTACGAGCTCGGTCTGCTCGAGCCGGCCAAGCGCAGTGCGATCGTCGCCGCATGCGAGGAGATACGGGGTGGTCAGTGGCACGAGCAGTTCGTCGTCGATGTGATCCAGGGTGGGGCCGGGACGTCGACGAACATGAACGCCAACGAGGTGATCGCCAATCGGGCCCTCGAGCTGCTCGGTCACCGCCGCGGTGAGTACGAGCACCTGCACCCCCTCGACGACGTCAACCTCGGTCAGTCGACCAACGACGTCTACCCCACCGCGCTCAAGGTGGCTCTGATCATCCAGGCCGAGGGGCTGGCCGCCGAGCTCGCCCCCCTGCGCGCAGCGTTCGCCGCGAAGGCGGTGGAGTTCGGGTCCATGGTGAAGATGGGCCGCACCCAGCTGCAGGACGCCGTCCCGATGACGTTGGGGCAGGAGTTCGGCACCTACGCCGTGATGATCGGCGAGGACGAGCTGCGGCTCGCCGAGGCGACCCGCCTGATCCACGAGATCAACCTCGGTGCCACCGCCATAGGGACAGGTATCACTGCGCACCCCGGCTATGCGGCGCGGGCTACCCGTCACCTGTCCCGGCTGACCGGCCTGCAGCTGGTCACATCCGCCGACCTCATCGAGGCGACCCAGGACTGCGGCGCCTTCGTGCAGCTGTCCGGCGTGCTCAAGCGGATCGCCGTCAAGCTGTCCAAGACCTGCA
>JAVEDA010000262.1 GCA_030841195.1 Actinomycetota bacterium
TGTTCGACGACGAGCGCGCGATGGTGCGCATCGACATGAGCGAGTACGGCGAGAAGCACTCGGTCGCCCGGCTCGTCGGCGCCCCGCCCGGTTACGTGGGCTACGAGTCGGGCGGCCAGCTCACCGAGGCGGTGCGGCGGCGGCCGTACACGGTTGTGCTGCTGGACGAGGTCGAGAAGGCGCACCCGGAGGTCTTCGACGTGCTGCTGCAGGTGCTCGACGACGGCCGGCTGACTGACGGCCAGGGCCGCACGGTCGACTTCCGCAACGCGATCCTGATCCTCACCTCGAACCTCGGCTCGACCTTCATCGTCGACCCGACGATGAGCCCGGACGCGCGCCGCGAGGCGGTGCTGGCCGCGGTGCGCACGGCGTTCAAGCCGGAGTTCCTCAACCGGCTGGACGAGATCGTCGTGTTCGACGCGCTCGACCTGGCCGACCTGGCCCGGATCGTCGACCTGCAGCTCGAGCACCTGCGCCGGCGGCTCGCCGAACGGCGGCTCGGCCTCGTGGTGACGCCGGCGGCGCGCGAATGGCTGGCCTCGACCGGCTTCGACCCGGTCTATGGCGCCCGGCCGTTGCGCCGTCTGGTGCAGTCGGCGGTGGGCGACCCGCTCGCCCGCGCCCTGCTGTCCGGCCAGGTCACCGACGGCGACACCGTCCAGGTCGACCTCGACCCCGCCACCAGCACCCTCACCGTCACCCGCGCGGCGGCCACCTGACCTGAAAATGATCACGGTTCCGTGATCGTTGGTGGTCGACCGCGCTGAATTCGGCACGGTAGGCGATGGTTCGCCGCGGTAGGGGCTCATGTGGCATGCGGCGGCGGGCCGTGTCCGCACGCGCTCGCGGGTGGGTGTGGCGGCTGGCGCACGAGGCTCGCGGATGGGGCTGGTGGGGCTGGCGAGCCGTGTGGCGTACGACGGGGCGCTCAAGCCCGCGGTCACAAGTGAGCCCGCTCACGCCGCCCCGCCGGCCGAGGCGTCGCCGGTTCGACTTCTGGGTACCCCCTACCTAGCCTTGTCGATTGATCTGATAGGCAATAGGGAGAATCCATGAAGTCGGTCGTCACCATCGCCATCGTCGGGCTCGGTGCTCAGCTCGTCGACGGGACCCTGGGCATGGCCTACGGCGTCACCTCGACCACCCTGCTGCTGACCGCGGGCTACTCGCCGGCGATCGCCTCGGCGTCGGTGCACCTCGCCGAGATCGGCACCACCCTGGCGTCCGGCGTCTCGCACTGGCGGTTCGGCAACGTGAACTGGCCGGTCGTGCGGCGGATCGGCATCCCCGGCGCGATCGGCGCCTTCGCCGGTGCGACCTTCCTCTCCAGCCTGTCCACCGAGTCGGCGGCGCCGTGGATGGCGGGCATCCTGCTCGCCCTGGGCGTCTACCTGCTGCTCCGGTTCTCCACCAAGCTCCCTGTGCAGAAGCACGACCTGCCGCCGCGCAAGCGCTTCCTCGCCCCGCTGGGGCTCTTCGCCGGTTTCGTCGACGCCACTGGCGGCGGTGGCTGGGGGCCGGTCGCGACGCCGACCCTGATCAGCTCCGGCCGGATGACGCCGCGCAAGGTGATCGGCACCGTGGACACCAGCGAGTTCCTGGTGGCGATCGCTGCCAGCCTCGGCTTCTTCATCGGCATCGGCAGCGAGGACATCCCGTGGTCCGCCGTCGGGGCCCTGCTCGCCGGCGGCCTGATCGCCGCCCCGATCGCGGCCTACCTGGTGCGGCACGTGCCGACCCGGCTGCTGGGCGCCTCCGTGGGCGGTCTGATCGTCGTCACCAACCTGCGCACGCTGCTCAACACCTTCGAGGTCGGCAACGACGTGCGGCCGGAGATCTACGCGGTCGCCTTCACGATCTGGGCGCTTGCCCTCGGGCTGGCGTTCCAGGGTCTGCGCAAGGACCGCCGCGAGGAGCGGGCCGAGCAGGAGCGCGCCCGGGAGCGGGAGCTCACCCCCGTCGCCTGACCCAGATGCCCGGCCCGACGGGGCCGCAGTCGGCCGTGGCTGACAGGGTGGTCGGATGTCCACCGCACTCATCACCGGGGCGACCGCCGGCATCGGCAACGCCTTCGTCCGCCGGCTCGCCGCCGACCGCTACGACCTGGTCCTCGTCTCCCGGAACGCGGACCGGCTCGAGGCGCTCGCAGGCGAGCTGCGCACGTCGTACGGCGTGAGGGTGGAGGTCCTGGCCGCGGATCTCGCCGAGGACGACGGCTGCCGCGTCGTCGAGGCCCGCCTGTCCGACGCCGACCAACCGGTCGACCTGCTGGTCAACAACGCGGGGTTCTCGGTGAACCGGCGGTTCGTCACCGGCGACGTCGAGGACGAGGAACGGATGCTGCGCGTGCTGGTCCGCGCCGTCCTCCGGCTCACCAGGGCCGCGCTGCCTGGCATGCTCGCGCGCAAGCACGGGGTGGTGATCAACGTGTCGTCGGTGGCCGGGTTCGTGCCGCAGGGCACCTACAGCGCCGCGAAGGCGTGGGTCACCAGCTTCACCCAGGGGCTGGTGGGCGACGTGGCGGGCACCGGCGTGCGGGTGCTCGCGCTGTGCCCGGGCTTCACCCACACCGAGTTCCACGAGCGGGCCGGCATCGACATGCGGCGCACCCCGGACTGGCTCTGGCTGGACGCGGACGACGTGGTCTCGGACGCGTTCGCCGCGATCGACCGCGGGCAGGTGGTCTGCGTACCAGGCCTGCAGTACAAGACGATCGTCACGCTCGCCCGGCACGTCCCGACGCGGGTCCTGAGCGCGGTCGCCCGCCGGGTCCGGGGCACCCGGCGCGGGACGCCGGCCGCTCGCCTCTAGCGCTCGTCGTCAGGGCGGCGACGTCCCGGACCGCGACGGAGCTGCCGCGCGCCGCGGAGAGTGCCGAGGGCGATGAACACCATGACCCCGGTGAGGATGGCCGCCTCGCCCCAGGATCGGTCCACCAGCGCACCCAACAGCGAGAACGCACCGCTGAGCAGCAGCAGGCAGCCCAGCACCACGAGCAGCCACGCCCCCAACGTGTCGACGATCCGCCCACTCGTCATCCGCAGACCTCAGCCGGCCTGCGGCCGCAGCACCTGCAGCCGGTCGAGCGCCTCGTCGAGGACCTCGTCCCTCTTGCAGAAGGCGAACCGGACCAGTGGCCGGCCAGCCTCGACGTCGTCGTAGAACACCTGGTGCGGGATCGCCACCACGCCGGCGCGGCGCGGCAGCTCGCGGCAGAACTCCAGGCCGTCGGCCCAGCCGAGCGGTCGGACGTCCGCGGTGACGAAGTAGGTGCCCTGAGGGACGAACACGTCGAACCCGACCTCGCGCAGCCCTGCGCACAGCCGGTCCCGCTTGCCGCGCAGCGTCGCGCGCAGCTGATCGAAGTAGGCGTCGGACAGCCGCAGGCCGACCGCCACGGCCGGCTGGAACGGCGCCCCGGACACGAAGGTGAGGAACTGCTTCGCGGTCAGCACGGCGCGCACCAAGTCGGCCGGCCCGGTGGCCCAGCCGACCTTCCAGCCGGTGAAGGAGAAGGTCTTGCCGGCCGAGCTGATCGTCAGGGTTCGCTCCCGCATGCCGGGCAGCGTGGCCAGCGGGCGGTGCGCCACGTCGTACGTCATGTGCTCGTAGACCTCGTCGGTCACGACGACCAGATCCCGCTCGACCGCGAGGTCGGCGACCGCGGTCAGCTCTGCCTCCGTCAGCACCTTGCCGGTCGGGTTGTGCGGGCTGTTGAGCAGGATCAGCCGGGTCCGGTCGGTGACCGCGGCGCGCAGCCGGTCGAGGTCCAGCCGGAAGTCCGGCGCCCGCAGGGTTACCGGCACCCGTACCCCGCCCGCCATCTGGATGCACGCGGCGTAGGAGTCGTAGAACGGCTCCAGCGCCACGACCTCGTCGCCCGGGTCGACCAACCCGAGCAGCGCGGCGGCGACCGCCTCGGTGGCGCCGGTCGTCACCACGACCTCGGTCGCTGGGTCGAGCTCGAGGCCGTAGAACCGTTGCTGGTGCGCGGCGATCGCCAGCCGCAGGTCGGGCTGCCCCGGGCCGGGTGAGTACTGGTTCACGCCGGCCCGGATGGCGGCGACGGCGGCGTCGGCCACCTCGATCGGCCCGTCGGTGTCGGGAAAGCCCTGGCCGAGGTTGATCGAGCCGGTCTCGAGCGCCAGCGCCGACATCTCGGCGAAAACGGTCGTGCCGAGCCCCTCGAGCCGCAGCGCCTGAGCATAGGAGGTCACGCCCCCGACCCTAGTGAGCGCCGGCGGCCAACCTTCCCCTTCCCAACCCGGGTCGCGAATGGTTGGCTGCCAGAAGCGAGTGATCATCCCGCTCAACGCGAGCCGAGGAGGCATTGCGCATGGTCAAGATCAACATGACCGTCGACGGGGAGCGGCACGAGGACGACGTGGAGCCACGGCTGCTCCTGGTGCACTACCTGCGGGAGCGCGTCGGCAAGGTGGGTACGCCGGTCGGCTGTGACACCAGCAACTGCGGTGCCTGCACCGTGCAGCTGGACGGGCAGACCGTGAAGAGCTGCAGCGTGCTGGCAGTGCAGGCGGACGGCGCCGAGGTGACGACGATCGAGGGGCTTGCCAACGGCGAGTGGCACCAGGTGCAGACGTCCTTCAAGGAGTGCCACGCGCTGCAGTGCGGCTACTGCACCCCGGGGATGATCATGGCGTCGATCGACCTGCTCAAGGAGAACGCCAACCCGAGCGAGCAGGAGATCCGCGACGGGCTCGAGGGCAACCTGTGCCGCTGCACCGGCTACCAGAACATCGTCAAGGCCGTGCAGCACGCAGCCGCCGCGGGAGGTGCCCGATGACCACCACCGAGGCCGCCCCGGAAGTCCGGCAGAAGTCCGTCGGCCAGCCGATGCGCCGCAAGGAGGACGCGCGGCTCGTCACGGGCAGCACGAACTGGACCGACAACATCGTCCTGCCCGGGATGCTGCA
>JAVEDA010000302.1 GCA_030841195.1 Actinomycetota bacterium
CTCGTGCAGCCGCCGCTGGTAGAGCTTGTACGCCTCGGCCAGCGTCTTCTCCAGGTGCGTCTCGGCCCGGTTCGCGAAGGTCTCGTGGTCGACCAGCTCGTTCTTCAGGTTGCTCACCTGGTTGGAGAACGACCGGGGCGGATAGCGCTTCGGGTCGAGGTCGAGGTCGCGCATGACCAGCGTCATCAGCCGGTGCGAGTCGGCCTGGTCGTAGATCGAGAAGGTCGACTTCATCCCGAGGTGGGCCGCCTCGCGGCGCAGGATCCGTACGCAGGCGGAGTGGAAGGTCGACACCCACATCGCCTTGGCCCGGCCACCCACCAGCGCGGTCACCCGCTCCTTCATCTCGCCGGCGGCCTTGTTGGTGAAGGTGATGGCCAGCACCGCGCCCGGGTGGACCTTGCGCTCGCCCAGCAGGTAGGCGACCCGGTGGGTGAGCACCCGCGTCTTGCCCGACCCAGCACCGGCCACGATGAGCAGCGGGCTGCCCTCGTGCACCACCGCGGCTCGCTGCTGCGGGTTGAGCCCGTCGAGCAGGGCGGCCGTCCCGCGGCGGCGCTCGGCGGGCTCGGGAGCCGCCGGCGGGCTGCCCGAGGGCAGCGGGAAGGTGTCGTCGAAGAGGGTGCTCATCTCTTCAACGAGTCTAGGCGGCGGCGCGGACTGATCCCCCTCCGACGGCGGTCCTGTGCAACCGGAGCAGGTCAGACGGGCGGAGCCGCGACCCAGCCGGTCACGTCGACCCGCACGTGTGCCATCGCACCGCTGAGCTGCAGGCTCACGCTGCCCGCCGTACCGACCGGGACGGTGACGTCAGCGGTCCGGCCGGCAGCGTCCAGCGGCAGGCTCTCGACCGGCATGGGGGATCCGGTCGGCCAGAGGCGGACGGTGCCGGCCGCGTCCGGGCTGATCAGCTGCACCCGCAGCACGACCGCGGCCACCCCGGTGGCCGGGACCCCGCCGCGACCCAGGACGGGCAGGTCCATCCGGACGTCCGGATGCACCCGGCAGGGACCGCCGGGCGTGCCGATGCCTTTCTTGGTGCCCAGCAGCTGGGCCGGCGTCAGCGGCAGGACCGGGTCGAGCACCGGCGCCAGCACCACCGGCGGGACGGTCGGGACGGTCGGGACGGTCGGGACCAGGGCCGGTGCCGGCGCCGGGCAGGCCACGAAGCCGGAGTAGAACGAGGTGCGCTTCAGGGCGCCGTCCCAGGTGAAGCTGAGGTGCACGTGGGTGCGGTGGCAGAAGTTGTCGAACTTCTTCTTCTGCTTCTTCGGTGCCAGGCAGCCGTTGTACTCGGTCCAGCCCCGGCCGGGGTCGTACGCCCGCCAGGTCTGGTTGTTCCAGATCAGGTACGAGATCCCCAGCCGCCGGGCCATCGCCTCGGGATTGCCGAACCCGTCGGGGGCCTGCAGCCAGCCGACGAAGGCGTCGGCCATCGCCTTCTGCTCCGGGACCCGGACGTTGGTCATCCAGTCCAGCGCCCGGCCCTCCTCGTGACCGGAGTCGGCCGCGGTGCAGGGCCGCACGATGTTCGACGAGATCGGGCCGTACGTCGCGAGCAGCAGGCGCCGCAGATACTTCGGGCCGGGCTTCTCGGTCGGGCTGCACCCGCTCTCGCGCTCCCAGCGTGGGAACGCGTCGATGCCGATGCCGAACGACTTGACCGCGGTGGGCGCGACCGCCGCGGCCGAGGCCGGGCCGGCCTGAGCCAGGCCCACCAGCAGCAGCGCGAGGACCAGGGCCACGCGGGCGGGCAGGCGGCGGGAGGCAGACGTCACCTCCGAGGGATCGACTCCCCGGCGCGCAACCTTGAGCCGTCTGCCTACGATGACGGCCGACGAGAGGAGCACCCGGGTGCTGGAGGACAGCGAGGTCGAGCGGGTCCTGGCGGTAACGGCGCACCCCGACGACGTCGACTTCGGGGCAGCGGGCACGATCTCCAGCTGGACCGCGGCAGGCATCGAGGTGACGTACTGCGTCTGCACCGACGGGGACGCGGGCGGCTTCGACCCCACCGTGGACCGGGCCGAGATCCCCGGGATCCGGCGGGCGGAGCAGCAGGCGGCCGCCAAGGCGGTCGGGGTGACCGACGTACGGTTCCTGGGCTACAAGGACGGTGCGCTGGAGGCGACCCAGGACCTGCGCCGCGACATCAGCCGGGTGATCCGGCAGGTGCGGCCGCAGCGGATGCTGATCCAGAGCGCGGAGCGCAACTGGACCCGGATCGGCGCCAGCCACCCCGACCACCTGGCCTCGGGCGTCGCCGCGATCGCGGCCATCTACCCCGACGCGCGCAACCCGTTCGCGCACCCGGCGCTGCTTGCCGACGAGGGCCTGACCGAGTGGGCGGTGGCCGAGACCTGGGTGATGGCCCACCCGGACACGAATCACGTCGTTGACATCACCGACCGGTTCGCCACCAAGGTCGAGGCCCTGCGCGCGCACGAGAGCCAGACCGCGCACATGGACGACCTCGAGTCGCGGCTGCGGGAGTGGGGGCAGGTCAGCGCCGAGGCCGGCGGGCTGCCGGCCGGCCGGCTGGCCGAGCGGTTCTTCGTCGTAGCCACCGCCTAGGGCGGGCCGAGCGCGTCACGGGGCACGCCGGAGTCCTGACGTCATTGCCAGGTACCACAGTGGCCGCGCCACACCGCGTCGGCAGATCTGCCGTCGGACACACAATGGGGCCGGATCGGTGGCCTTTCGGCGTCCCCAGCCCAGGGATTGTGTGCTCGTCGGCCGGTGACGCCACCGCCCAGGGCCGGCCGACCACGCCGGGTCCCAGGAGGCGGTTGGAACTTCCCGAGCACCGCCCCCACAACTCCGCAAAAGGGGGACGGATCGACCGGTAGTCTCCCCTCCGCTCAACCGTGCGCTACCGGTGCCTGTCCATGGGGGAACTTGTGATCGACTTTCAGAACGCTTCCTACATCAAGCTCGGGCAGGTGCCCCTCTCGGAGATCTCGGGGCAGCTTCAGCCACTACTGGTTGAGGGCGAGGAACTGTTCGCTGCGTTCAAGGGCATGCGGGACTACATCGGATTCACGTCGAAGCGCATCATTGCCGTCAACGTCCAAGGCATCACTGGCAAGAAGAAGGACTTCACCTCCTTGCCCTTCTCAAAGGTCCAGGCGTTCTCCATTGAGACGGCCGGCACGTTTGATCTAGACGCTGAACTAGAGCTGTGGTTCTCCGGTCTTGGAAAGGTCAAGTTCGAGTTCAAGGGCAAGACCGATGTGGCGTATCTGAACAAGCTCGTCGCGCACTACGTGCTCTAGGCCTACCCGCGCCGTGCCGTGTGTGGTGAAGGGCACGAGATAGTGCCGAAGGTCTGTGGTGGTCAGGGCAGGCGGACGACGCCGGTCCAGTGCTCCTCGATGCTGCGCACGACGGTCATGAAGCGCTGCAGGTCCAGCGGCTTGACCACGTAGGCGTTGGCCCCGCACTCGTAGGCCACCGCCACGTCGACGTCGGAGCGCGAGGTGCTGAAGACCACGACCGGGATGGTGCGCAGCTCCGGGTCGCCCTTGACCCGGCGGAGCACGTCGACCCCGCTGGCCCTCGGCATGTTCAGGTCCAGCAGCACCACGTCGGGACGCGGGTAGTGTCCGGCGACCACCTCGTCGAGGACGTCGAGCGCCGCCGCCCCGTCGTCGGCATGCAGCAGCTCGGTGTCGCCACCGGACTCCGCGAGCGCCATCTCCACCAGCTTGTGATCGGCGACGCTGTCCTCGACGAGCAGGATGCGGGCAGGGCGACCGCCCGGGCGTGACCCGTTGCGCAGCATGCCCACCCCTAGTCCCGCCCTCGACCTCCCCCTTGCCCGGGCGACGCTACCTGCCGGGCGGGGCCGGAGAGCCGGATCACCGCAGCAGTGACGGGTTGACCTCAGAGACTGGCCGTCTGGCCGATGCGGCCTGCTCGTAGCCGAAGCCGACGCCGAGCAGCAGCGCCTCGGACCGTGCCGGGCCCAGGAAGGCGACCCCGAACGGGCGCCGCCCGGACCTGCGGTAGCCCGCCGGCACGACCAGGCTGGGGTACCCCGCCCGCGCCGCCACCCCAGCGCCGTGCCAGGACGGCGTCACGACGGCCGCCGCGTCGGCCGCGGCGAGGGTCGCGTCGATGCCGTGCTCACCAGCGACGGCTAGGTCGCGGGCGCGGTTGGCCCGGTAGGCGGCCTCCTCGGCCCGATGGTCCACCGCCAGTGCGGTCACCAGGTGCGCCTGGCCGTACTTCAGGGCCGCGTCGGCGTGCGCCTCGTTCCAGGCGGCCAGCTCGGCCATGGTCCGGACCGGCGCACCGGGTGGCAGCCGGGCCAGGTAGGCGTCCAGGTCGCGGGCGAACTCGTGGTGCAGCACCGGCGTCTCGTCGGTCTCGGGCAGCGGTGGGACCTCGACGGTGACGGCACCCAGGTCGCGCAGCACCCCGAGCGCAGCCTCGAACAGCTCGCGGTCGGCGGGGTCGAGGTCCTCCGGCAGCGGCGGCACCGCGAGGCGGGTGCCGTCGAGCACGCCCGGCCGCAGCGCCGACGCGTAGTCCTCGCCGGTGAGGGCAGCCAGCAGGGCCGCCGCGTCGCTGACGGTCCTGCACATCGGGCCGGCGCAGTCCTGGCTGGTGGCGATGGGCAGGATCCCCTCACCGCTGACCAGGCCGAGGGTCGGCTTGAGCCCGACCAGGCTCTGCGCGTCGCTCGGGCACAGGATCGAGCCGTCGGTCTCGGTGCCGACGGTGACGGTGGCAAGGCCGAGGGCGGCCGCCGCCCCGGAGCCGCTGCTCGA
>JAVEDA010000308.1 GCA_030841195.1 Actinomycetota bacterium
GTTCGGCCGCACCCCGCCCGACATCCTGATCACCACTCCCGAGTCGCTGTTCCTCATCCTCACCAGCCAGGCCCGCGAGTCGCTGCGCGGCGTCGAGACCGTGATCGTCGACGAGGTCCACGCGGTGGCCGGCACCAAGCGGGGCGCACATCTGGCGCTGTCGCTGGAGCGCCTCGACCACCTGCTCGAGCAGCCGGCCCAGCGGGTCGGTCTGAGCGCCACGGTCCGCCCGGTCGAGGAGGTCGCCCGCTTCCTCGGCGGCGCCCACGAGGTCCAGGTGGTGCAACCGCCGTCGGCCAAGACCATCGAGCTCGAGGTCGTGGTCCCGGTCGAGGACCTCGCCGAGCTCGGCCAGACCACCGGCGAGGTCAGCGGCTCCGCGGCGGGAGAGGAACGTCGTACGTCGATCTGGCCGCACGTCGAGGAGCGCATCGTCGACCTGGTCGAGGCGCACCGGTCGACGATCGTGTTCGCCAACTCCCGACGGCTGGCCGAGCGGCTCTGTGCGCGGATGAACGAGATCCACGAGGAGCGGGTCACCGGCGAGCGGCTCCGCGAGGGGGGCGAGGTGCAGCCGGCCCAGATCATGGCGCAGTCCGGGGCATCCCTCGGCGCTGTGCCGGAGCTGGCTCGGGCCCACCACGGGTCGGTGTCCAAGGAGCAGCGCGGTCTGATCGAGGAGGCCCTCAAAGCCGGCCGACTGCCCGCGGTGGTCGCAACCTCCAGCCTCGAGCTCGGCATCGACATGGGCGCTGTGGACCTGGTCATCCAGGTCGAGTCGCCGCCGTCGGTCGCCAGCGGCCTGCAGCGGGTCGGCCGGGCCGGTCACCAGGTCGGTGCCGTCTCGCGCGGCGTCATCTTCCCGAAGTACCGCGGCGACCTGGTCCAGACCGCGGTGGTCGCCGAGCGGATGCGGGCCGGCCAGATCGAGTCGCTCCGCTACCCCCGCAACCCGTTGGACGTGCTGGCCCAGCAGGTCGTGTCGATGGTGAGCATGGACGAGTGGGACGTCGAGGTGATGTACGACGTGGTGCGCCGCGCCGCGAACTACGCCTCGCTCCCCCGCAGCGCATTCGAAGCCGTACTGGACATGCTCGCTGGGCGCTACCCGTCCGACGAGTTCGCCGAGCTGCGGCCGCGGCTGGTCTGGGACCGGGTCGGCGGCACCCTGACCGGCCGTCCCGGCGCGCAGCGGCTGGCGGTGACCAGCGGTGGCACCATCCCCGACCGCGGGCTCTTCGGTGTCTTCCTGGTCGGTGACAAGAAGAGCCGGGTCGGCGAGCTGGACGAGGAGATGGTCTACGAGTCGCGGGTCGGTGACGTCTTCACCCTCGGCTCGACGTCCTGGCGGATCGAGGACATCAGCCACGACCAGGTGCTCGTCACGCCGGCGCCGGGCCAGCCCGGGCGGTTGCCGTTCTGGAAGGGCGACACACTGGGCCGGCCGGTCGAGCTCGGGCGAGCACTCGGTGCCTTCACCCGCGAGCTCGGCGGCCTGACACCGGCGCAGGCCAAGGCCCGGGTGATGGCCGCGGGCCTG
Source organism: Actinomycetota bacterium (assembly GCA_030841195.1). GTDB lineage: Bacteria > Actinomycetota > Actinomycetes > JACCUZ01 > JACCUZ01 > JAVEDA01. Next base: position 1,541 of record JAVEDA010000308.1, read on the forward strand.
GACGACTGGGCCGCGGGCAACCTGCTGGCCTACCTGGACGAGCAGCGCGAAGCCACCGGCCACCTGCCGGACGACCGCACCGTCGTGGTCGAGCGGTTCCGCGACGAGCTCGGCGACTGGCGGGTCGCGATCCACTCGCCGTTCGGCTCGCAGGTGCATGCGCCGTGGGCTCTGGTGGTCGCGGCCCGGCTGCGCGAGCGCTACGGCGTGGACGTGCAGGCGATGCACTCCGACGACGGCATCGTGCTGCGGCTGCCGGACATAGAATTTGAGGAAGGCGAAACTACTTCATCCCGTGAGCGGACCGGCACCGAGATGGCCGTCGTCGCCCCCGACGAGGTCGAGCCGCTGGTCACCGCGGAGGTCGGTGGGTCCGCCTTGTTCGCGTCCAGGTTCCGCGAGTGCGCGGCCCGTGCCCTGCTGCTGCCGCGGCGCAACCCCGGCCGGCGTACACCGCTGTGGCAGCAGCGGCAGCGGTCCGCCCAGCTGCTGTCGGTGGCCAGCGACTACGGCTCGTTCCCGGTCGTGCTCGAGGCGATGCGCGAGTGCCTGCAGGACGTGTTCGACGTGCCGGGCCTGGTCGGCCTGATGCGCGAGGTGGAGGAGCGCACGGTGCGCTTCATCGAGGTAGAGACCCAGCAGCCGTCGCCGTTCGCCCGGTCGCTGCTGTTCGGCTACGTCGCGCAGTTCCTCTACGAGGGCGACTCGCCGCTGGCAGAGCGCCGGGCCGCAGCGCTCTCGCTGGACGCGACGCTGCTGGCCGAGCTGCTCGGTCAGCAGGGCTACGGCGGGCTGCGCGAGCTGCTGGACCCGGACGCCGTGGCCGCGCTGGCCCGGGACCTCCAGCGCCTGTCCGAGGACCGGCGGGCCCGGGACGCCGAGGGGGTCGCGGACCTGCTGCGGGTGCTCGGGCCGCTGAGCACCGCGGAGGCCGTCGAGCGCGGCGCCCAGCCGGCCTGGCTGGCCGACCTCGAGGAGGCCCGCCGCGCCGTGCGGGTCCGCGTCGCCGGCGAGGAACGTTGGGTGGCGGTCGAGGACACCGGGCGGCTGCGTGACGCGCTCGGCACCCCGCTGCCGGTCGGCATCCCGGACGCCTTCCTCGAGCCGGTCAAGGACCCGATCGGTGACCTGGTGGCCCGCTACGCGCGCACCCACGTGCCGTTCACGACGGCCGACGTCGCGCTGCGCCTCGGGCTCGGCCCAGCTGTCGTCGAGCAGGCCCTGGCCCGGCTCGCCGGGTCCGGTCGGGTCGTGGCCGGCGAGTTCCTGCCCGGCGGGTCGGGGCCGGAGTGGTGCGACGCCGAGGTGCTGCGCACCCTGCGCCGGCGGTCGCTCGCCGCGCTGCGCAAGGAGGTCGAGCCGGTGCCGGTCGAGGCGCTGGCGTCGTTCCTGCCGGGCTGGCAGCAGGTGGGCGGCCGGCTGCGCGGGGCCGAGGGCGTGCTGCGGGTGGTCGAGCAGCTCCAGGGGGCGCAGGTGCCGGCCTCGTCGCTGGAGTCGCTGGTGCTGCCGGTGCGCGTCGCCGGCTACTCCCCCGCCCTGCTCGACGAGCTCTGCGCCGCGGGCGAGGTCCTGTGGCGCGGCCACGGCTCGCTGCCCGGCGGCGACGGCTGGGTGTCGCTGCACCTGGCCGACTCCGCCCACCTGACGATGCCCGCGCCCGACGACGCCGCGATCAGCAGCCCGGTGCACCAGGCGGTCGTCGACGCGCTGGCCGGCGGCGGCGCCTTCTTCTTCCGGCGGCTCTCCGACGTCGCATCCTCGACCGACGACCAGACACTGGTCGCCGCCCTGTGGGACCTGGTGTGGTCCGGACACGTCAGCAACGACACCCTCGCGCCGCTGCGGACCCTCGTCGCCGGTGGCGGCGCCCACAAGGCGCGCCGCCCGGCCCCCCGGGGTCGGTACGGCCGCGGCCGGCCCGCGATGCCCAGCCGCACCGGCCCGCCGGTGGCGGCCGGTCGCTGGTCGCTGCTGCCCGACGTCGAGACCGACCCCACCCGCCGGGCCGTGTCGCTGGCCGAGGTGCTGCTGGACCGGCACGGCGTGGTGATCCGGGGCGCGGTGGTGGCCGAGCGGGCGCCCGGTGGGTTCGCCGCGGTCTACCGCGTGCTCGCGACGTTCGAGGAGACCGGGCGCTGCCGGCGCGGCTACTTCGTCGAGGGTCTGGGCGCCGCACAGTTCGCGCTGCCCGGCGCGGTCGACCGGCTGCGCGCCGTGGGCGCCGCGCTGGAGCGCAGCGACGAGGACCCGCGGGCAAGCGCACCCGAGTCGCCACGCGCCCTGGTGCTGGCGGCGACCGACCCGGCCAACCCGTTCGGCGCCGCGGTGCGTTGGCCGTCCCGGGGCTCCGGCGAGGACGCCGGCCACAAGCCCGGCCGGAAGGCCGGCGCCCTGGTGGTCCTGGTCGACGGGCGGCTGGTCCTGTACGTCGAGCGAGGCGGGCGCACCCTGCTCACCTGGGCCGACGACCCGCACCTGCTCCAGCCGGCGGTCGACGCGCTGTCGCTGGCGGTCCGGGAGGGCCAGCTCGGTCGTCTCACGGTCGAGCGGGCCGACGGCGTTGGCGTTCTCGACTCACCGCTGGGCCGGGCGCTGGAGGAGGCGGGTTTCCATGCGACCCCGCGAGGGCTGAGACTTCGCAGGTGACCGCTGACGACGGGGACGCACGCCGGGCCGACGACTGGGCCGCCCGGCGGGGTGACGCCGCCGCCGAGCAGGCTGCCCGGCTGGCCCGCCAGCGCGGCGCCGAGGCCGACGAGGCCCGGCTGCTGCTCGCCGACTTCGTCCGTCAGGCGCGCGACCGGGGCATCGCGCCGGTCGCCCTGCGGGCCCGGGCGATCAACGGGCGCACCCTGTACCGGACCGGGCTCACCGGCTGGTACCTGCGCCGCAACGGCTCGCTCGGGGTCGACGAGGACGGCGAGTTCTACATCCTGTCGGCCCCGACCAGCCTGACGGCCCGGCTGCGCGGCACCACCGTCGCGCCGAGCGACCCGCCGCTCGTGGCCGGCGTCGGCGGCCGGGACGGGGAGTCGATGCCGCTGCGCGACCTGCTGCGGCTGCGGCTGGAGGCCGGGTCGGACTGGATCGACCGGTGACGCTCACCAACTGGGCCGGCAACATCACCTTCGGCGCCGCGCGCGTGCACCGGCCGGGCACCCTCGAGGAGCTCCGGTCCGTCGTCGCTGCCAGCGACCGGGTCCGAGCTCTCGGCAGCGCGCACTCGTTCTCCCCCGTCGCCGACACCACAGATGACCTGGTCTCGGTGGCCGGCCTGCCGGCTCGCGTGGACGTCTCGGCGGACCGCTCCACGGCGACCGTCGCCGCTGGGATGCGCTACGGCGAGGTGGCAGTGGCGCTACAGGCGCAAGGCCTGGCGCTGCACAATCTCGGCTCGCTGCCACACATCTCGGTCGCCGGCGCGGTGGCGACCGGGACCCACGGCTCCGGCCCGACCCTCGGCAGCCTGTCGACCGCCGTGGTCGGCCTCGACCTGGTCACGGCGACCGGAGCGATGCTGCGGCTGGACCGCACCGACCTGCGGTTCCCCGGCGCTGTCGTCGGGTTGGGTGCGCTCGGTGTGGTCACCGCCGTCACGCTGGCGGTCCAGCCGACGTACGACGTGGCGCAGACCGTCTACCAGGACCTCCCGGTCCGGCGGCTGGCCACCGACCTCGACGAGATCCTCGCCGCCGGATACAGCGTCAGCCTGTTCACCACCTGGAGCCGGGATGTCGTCGACCAGATCTGGGTGAAGCGGCGCACCGACGACCCGCGCGCCGCGCTCGACCCGGGCTGGCTCGACACGCACGCCGCGACCGGCCCATTGCACCCGGTGCCCGGGATGTCGCCGGCCAGCTGCACCGAGCAGCTCGGCGTGCCCGGTCCATGGCACGAGCGGCTGCCGCACTTCCGGCTCGACCACACGCCGAGCAGCGGGGCGGAGCTGCAGACCGAGTACCTCGTGCCGCGCCGGCACGCGGTCGCCGCCCTGGACGCCGTGCAAGCGATGGCGCCTCGGGTCGCTGCGGTGCTGCAGGTGTCCGAGTTGCGCACGGTCGCCGCTGACGACCTGTGGCTCAGCCCGGCGTACGAGCAGGACTCGCTAGCCGTCCACTTCACCTGGGTCGACGACGCGGCGGCCGTGGCGCCGGTGGTCGCCGAGCTCGAGCAGCGGCTGGCGCCGCTCGGGCCGCGACCGCACTGGGGCAAAGTCTTCACAATGCCGCCGGCCGCCGTGCAGCCGCTCTACCCGCGGCTGGCCGACGTCGCCGCGCTGCGCCGCGAGCTGGATCCGAACGACGTGTTCGGCAACGCGATGGTGGACGAGTACCTGGGCAGTGCCGGGACCTGAGAGCCGTCAGGGCAGCGGGCGCTCGAACCACCGGACGTCGACCCACCGGCCGAGCTTGCGGCCCACCTCGTGGAACGTGCCGAGCTCGCGGAACCCGAACCGCTCGTGCAGCCGGACCGACGCGTCGTTCGGCAACGCCACCCCGGCGTACGCGCGGTGCACGTCCTCCGCTGCCAGCACGTCGAGCAGCGCGGCGTACATGGCCGACCCGACTCCCCTACCGACCAGGTCCGGCGCGCAGTAGACGGTGGTTTCCACCGAGGTCGCATAGGCCGGCTTGGCCCGGTGGGCGCTGCTGGTGGCGTAGCCCGCGACGGTCCCCGCCAGCTCGGCGACCAGCAACCGGTGCGGGCCGCTGTCGGCGTAGTGGTCGAACCAGACCCGCCGCGCCTCGACCGTGAACGGCTCGACGTCAAAGGTCGCGTGGTCGTGCAGCACGTAGTGGTTGTAGAGGTCGGTCAGCGCCGGCAGGTCGTCCAACACACCGGCGCGCACGAGCACCGAGCTCACCGAGCGGCGGCCTTCACGGCGAGCACCGGAGCGTCGACCCCGAGCAGGATCTGCTGGGAGGTGCTGCCGACGATCAGCTTGCCCACCGCGGTCCGGCGGCGCAGCCCGATCACGACCACGTCCGGCCCGGTCTCGGTCGCCACCGCGATCACGCCGTCGGCCGGGTCGGTGCCCGCCGGCAGCTGCCGGACCTCGACCGGCACGCCGGCCTCGGCGAACCGTGCTGCCACCGCATCCAGGTTCTGCTCCGCGGACACCGGCGAGTCGACCTCGGCGGCCGGCCGCGTCACGTTCACGACGACAGCCCTGGTCTCGCGGCGGCTCGCTTCCGTGATGGCAACGGCGAGCGCGGCGTCCCCCTCGGGCGTGCGGATGTAGGCGAGGAGGACGGTCACGGCAGCTCCCAACAGAGGGGGTCAGAAGACCTCGAGGGTGGCACGGCGCCGGCTCTCCCACTCGAAGTAGGAGAGCATCGCCATACCGATCAGCACGTACAGCGCGCCGACCCCCGCTTCCCGGAACAGATCACCAGTTACCGAGGAGAAGGTCGCGCCGTCGGCGAGCCTACGGGCCGCCGCGATGCCATGGGTGAGCGGCAGCCAGGGTGAGACGGACTGCATCCATTCCGGCAGGGAGTCCAGCGGGACGTTGACGCCGCAGAAGACCAGCAGGACGCCGAAGATGACGTTGGCCAGCACGGCGGTCTCGCGCACCCGCAGGCTCAACGCCGCGCAGACCAGCCCCAGACCGGTGCAGGAGAACGAGGCCACCAGGGTCACCACCGCGATCGGGAAGTACGCCGAGCCTGGCACGTCGATCGAGAAGATGGCACCACCGACGACGAGCGAGAACAGGGCGACCAGGAAGCCGTTGGCGATCACAGGGATAGCCCGGCCCAGGAACAGCGGAACCCTCGGTGCCGGCGTCGACAGGATGATCCCGAGGGTCTTCTCCTGGCGCTCGTCCCCGATCGTGTTGCCCATCGCGAACAGGCACGGGATGGCGGCGTACTGCAGCGCGTTGCCGACGACGAAGAACTCGTCCGAGGCGACACCGGCGCTGCGACCGAGAAATGCGAACAGCAGGATCTGTGCGATCGGGCCGACCAGGAAGGACGGGATCAGGATCCACGGTGACAGCCAGTTGAACAGCGCGCGGTAGCTCATGATCCCGCCGAGGAAGAAGATCCTGGTCGCGTTGACGAAGGCTGTCATGACAGCGACAGGCTCGCGTTGCGGCGCGCGGAGCGCAAGATCGACTCCGCCGCGAACACACCGACCAGCAGGTAGACGGTGCCGAGCAGCAGGCAGAGCAAGAGGTCGGGCAACGGGTGGCCACCCAGCGCGGACTCGCGGATCGCACGCACTCCCCAGGTCGGGGCCAGCACCCAGGAGATCGGCCGGACCCAGTCGGGCAGGATGCTGATCGGCACCAGGAAGCCAGACACCAGCCAGACGGGCAGCTCGAAGGCGTTGCCCAGCGCCCACGCGCTCCGGTAGCGGACGACGGTGACGCTGAGCAGGAAGCCCAGCATGCCGATGGCCAGCACCGTGGCCGGCACCGAGAACGCGAACAGCCACGGGTGCTCGATGCTCACGTCGATCCCGAACAGCAGCCGTCCCCAGAGCAGTGTCGTGACCATCGAGTACAGCCCGACGGTGGCCATCGCCGTGGTGACCGGCAGCAGGACGCTGGCCAGCGGGACGGGGGCGGCGACCAGCAGCTCGAGGGTTCCCTGCCAGCGCTCGCGCTGCACGGCTCCGCTGCCCGACGTGCTCACGGCCGACCAGACACCCATCACGCTGGCGCCGATCGAGGCGTAGAGCAGGGTGCGGTCGTCGCCGTCGATGCCGTAGAGGAAGAACGCGATGGTGGCGAAGAACAGCGGCCACAGGATCTGCAGGATGCCGTTGAACGCCGACCGGGACAGCATCTTGAGGTGGAACCACCAGCCCACCGCGAGGACGCGGGGGATGCTCGCGGCCGGTGCTGCGCTCACGCCGACTCCACCAGCTCGACGTAGGCGTCCTCCAGCGTCGGCTGCCGGGTGGCGACCCGGCCCAGCGAGATCCCGTCCAGGGCGCCGAGCACCCCCTGGGTCACCTCGGCGCCGGGCTCGGCCCGCACCACGATGACCTCGGAGTGCCCGCGCTCCTCGACCACGGCCGACCGGACGCCGGACAGCGCCCGCAGAGCCGGCAGCACCGAGCCGGCGTCGCCGAACACCTCGACCTCGACGACCGAGCCTTCGCCGACCCGGGACTTCAGCTCGGCCGGCGTCCCCTCGGCGACGATCCGACCGTCGGCGATGACGGCGATCCGGTCGCACAGCTCGTCGGCCTCGAACATGTAGTGGGTGGTCAGCAGCACGGTCGTCCCGGCGTTGCGGAGGTCCGCCACGGTGGTGCGCAGCTCGCGTGCCCCGACCGGGTCGATCCCGATGGACGGCTCGTCGAGGAACAGCACCTCGGGCTTGTGCAGCAGCCCGCGGGCGATGTGCAACCGCTGCCGCATCCCGCGCGAGTAGCCCTCGACCCGCTCCTTCTCCCGGCCCGCCAACCCCGCCAGCTCGAGCAGCTCGGCGATCCGCGCCTTCTGCTCGCGGGCGGGCACGCCGTACAGCTCGGCGAAGTAGCGCAGGTTGTCCAGCCCGGAGAGCCGCTCGTACAGCCCGCGGTCACCGCCGAACACGTAGCCCACCCGGCGGCGCACAGCCCGGGGATCCTCGACGACGTCGTGCCCGAGCACCCGGGCCGAGCCGGAGGTAGGCAGCAGCAGCGTGATGAGCATCTTGATCGTGGTGGTCTTGCCGGCACCGTTGGGCCCGAGCAGCCCGAACAGCTCACCGCGCTCGACCGCGAAGTCGATCCCGCGAACCGCCTCGACCTCGCGTGAGCCGCGCCGCCACGGGCTGATCCTGGTGCGGTAGATGCGTCGCAGCGAGCTGACCTCGATGACCGTCACTGAGCGAGCTCGGCGGCGGTCAGGGCGCGCAGCACGCACAGCTCGTTGCCGTCCGGGTCGGCCAGCACCACCCAGCTCACGTCGGCGGTCTGGCCGATCGACGTACGGCGAGCACCGAGGCCCTCGAGACGGGCCACCTCGGCGGCCTGGTCGTCAGGGCGCAGGTCCAGGTGCAGCCTGTTCTTGACCGTCTTCTCCTCCGTCACCCGCAGGAACAAGATGTCCGGCGAGACGCCGTCCTCCGGGCTGCCTGCCGGAGGTTCCAGGACGACCTCGTCCGGGTCCTCGTGGGTACGCCGCCACCCCAGCGCCTGCTCCCAGAAGGTGGCCGCGCGGACCGGGTCGGTCGAGTCCACCGAGATGTTCTGCCAGCGAAGCGTCATGGCCCCGACCCAACCGGACACCACCGACGATGTCGAACCAGTTCCGCGCCCCACGCTGTCCACAGAGGCGTTCCCGCGGGAACGCGATCGGGGGGCATCTACTCGGCGGCGAGCGCGATCACGACGTGAGACGGGTCGGGTAGCTCATCGACCCAAACCCGGACGCCGTACCGTCCGGGGGGGCCGGCTGACGCATTCATTCCTGAAGCTGGCGTGGGTCGACCAGGGGCAGCTCGATGATGCGGCCGAACGGGCGCAGCTCGTCGACCCAACGCAGCTGGCGGATCACCAAACCGGCAGCCGTCTCGAACCGGACCAGCGCGCGCCGCCTCCCGGTGTCCTGGTACTCCCACAGCACTGTGCCGGGCAACCACTCCCCACGATGGTCGACCAGCACCGTCTCGCCCTCCACACGCTCCCCAGGATCGCGCCGCGGTCCGCTCCTACCCCCGGGGCGACTGCGGTGCTGTCTTTGATCATGGGGCAGTTGTGGCTGGTGTGGCATCAGCCGTTCCGGCGACAAACTGTCGCCATCCGGCGACCTGCACGACTCGAATTGCTCCCGTTGCGGTTGAACTGGGTGCATCACGGCCACCCTCCCCCGGCCAGTCATCTGCCCTGGTGGCCGCTCGGCAGCTACCGGGGGCTACGCGCGTCGCGCAGGACGTTCATCGTCTTCTCGAGATTCCGCTCGAACATCTGCCGCCCGAACAGCGCCACCATCGGGTAGAAGATCCATCCTCTGCCCTTGAAGTGCCGGTCGAGGACGACCCGGACGTGACTGCCGCCGTCGCGCGGCTCCGCGGTCAACGTCCAGGTGCCACCGGGCTGCCAGACGTTGGAGTCCTGCGTGGTGCCGACGACGCTGTTGCCGGCCCACTCGTAGCGCTCGCGTGCCCAGACGCCGGGGCTGCCCTCGGTCGCTTCGGCCCAGCTCTCTCCGTGATCGTGGAGGCGCCAGAACTCGCGGGAGATGTTCGGCCACAGCTCCGGTCGCCGTTCGCTGAAATCGATCGCAGCTGCTAGCACCCGTTCCGCCGGGACATCGGAGTCCAGGTCAACGACAACGCGTGGCATGCCCTGGCTCTACCCCGCCGGGGGTAGGACTATGTCACCGCGACGACGGCCAGCAGCACCTTGGTCAGCCACCGTAGAGGAACCGGCGGAACAGCCGGGTCATCCGCGGCATCACGACCCAGGTCATCAGCCCGGTCAGGGTGCCGGAGAACACCAGCGTCCGGGCGACCAGCGGCCAGCCCGAGAGCAGCGGCAGCACGGTCAGGTTCATCAGCAGCACCAGTGGCACGATCGCGCCCAGCGTGACCAGCGCCATCTTCCAGCGCGGCGGCGCGGGTGCGGTGCGGCCCGGCAGCGAGAACCAGGTCTCCAGGCCGGACACCCTCGCGACCCCGGTCTCCTCGGCCAGGTCCTCGGCCCGACGCAGCCAGTCGGCCCGCTCGGGCGAGCTCTCCCACCGGTTCAGCGACGCCGGGTCGGCGAACCGGTAGACCACGTGCCAGGCCTGGCCGGTCGTGTGCGGCCGGAGCACGCCGGAGCCCAGGAAGCCGGGATAGCGCGAGGCGGCCGCGATGATGCCGTCGTACCACTGCTCGAACTCGCGCTCGCGGCCGACGGCGACCCGCCGCGCCACCGTGACGGTGACGGGCTCAGCAGTCTGGGACAGGAGGCTCATCTCCTCTGCAAGCGTCGACCCCGTGCGCATCATCCCGTGGCGGCTGGAGACGATGCTCACACCATGCCCGAGGGAGACACCGTCTGGCTGGCCGGGCGGCGCCTGCACGAGGCGCTGGCCGGTCGGGTGCTGACGCGCACCGACTTCCGGGTCCCCCAGCTCGCGACGGCCGACCTGACCGGGCGCACCGTGACCGAGGTGGTCAGCCGCGGCAAGCACCTGCTGTTCCGGATCGACGACGCCCTGACGCTGCACACCCACTTCCGGATGGACGGCACCTGGCACCTCTACCGCCACGGCGACCGCTGGCGGGGCGGGCCGGAGCGGGAGGTGCGGCTGCTGCTGGAGAACGACACCTGGCAGGCGGTCGGCTACCGGCTGCCGGTGATCGAGCTGCTGCCCAGGGACCACGAGGGCGACGCGGTGGGCCACCTCGGCCCGGACCTGCT
>JAVEDA010000309.1 GCA_030841195.1 Actinomycetota bacterium
ACGCCCAGCCGGTGGTGCACCTCGGCAGTGGACGGATCATCGGGTTCGAGCTGCTGGCCCGCTGGACCGACGACGAGCTCGGCCGGGTCGCGCCGGACGAGTTCATCGAGATCGCCGAGGCCACGTCGCTGATCATCGCGCTCGGGGAGCAGGTCCTGGACCTCGCCGTCCGCGCCGCGGTCCAGCACCGGGTCGCCGAGCGCGGGCTCAGTGTGGGCATCAACGTGTCGCCCGTGCAGCTCCGGATCCCCGGCTTCGCCGACGACGTGCTCGCCCGACTCGCCGAGCACGGCGTGCCGCCCGGCCTGATCGTGGTGGAGGTGACCGAGCAGGTGTTCGTCACGGAGGACGACGACGCGGAGGTGGCGCTCGCCCGGCTGGTCGGCGGCGGCGTGAAGATCGCGGTCGACGACTTCGGTGCCGGGTCGGCATCGCTGGGCTACCTGCGGCGGATACCCGCCCGCAGCCTCAAGCTGGACCGGGCGCTAGTGGCATCGGTGCTCACAGACCCGCGCTCCGCGGCCATCGTCCGGTCGATGGCGCGGCTCGGGGCAGAGACCGGACTGGAGGTGGTCGCGGAGGGCATCGAGGACGCGGCCACCGCCGCCGCTTGCCTGGCCGCCGGCATCCCGTACGGCCAGGGCTGGCTGTTCGCCCGCGACGTCCCGTTGAGCGAGCTCGACGACCTGGTCGTTGCCCTGGGTGGCGCCCCGCTGAAGGCCGACGTCAGCGTCTGACCCGGCGGAACGCCAGGTCCTGCACCGGTCGGCCGGCAGCCAGACCGCGGCGCTCGAACCTCGTCTGCGAGCGCCACGGCGCCTCAACCGGCTCCATCAGGGGCAGCGCGGCCAGTGCCGTGGCGGCCTGCCGTGCGTACGCCGGCATGTCCGTCGCGACGTGCAGCACCCCACCGTCGGCGAGGCGGTCGGCCACCAGGGCGGCGAACCCGTCGTCGAGCAGCCGCCGCTTGACGTGCCGGGACTTGGGCCACGGGTCCGGGAAGAACAGGCGGACGCCCGCCAGGCTGGCCGGCGCCAGCATGCCGGTCAGCAGCTGGCGGGCGTCACCGTCGGCGACCCGCACGTTGGCCAGGCCGGCCTGCTCCAGCAGGCGGAGCAGGTTGCCCTGGCCCGGTGTGTGCACGTCGACCGCCAGCACGTCGTGCCCCGGATCCGCGGCCGCCATCGCCGCGGTCGCCTCACCCATCCCGAACCCGATCTCGAGCACCACCGGCGCCGACCGCCCGAACAGTGCGACCAGGTCGAGCGGGGTGCCGTCCACGGTGAGGCCGAAGGCGGGCCAGAGCCGGTCCAGGGCGGTCCGCTGCCCGGCGGTCACCCTGCTGGCCCGGCGCTTGAAGCTGCGCACCGGCTCGGGGCGGCTGGTCACCGGCCGGCCGTCCCGAGGGTGCCTATCGCTTGCGCCACGATGCGCCTGGCGACGACGGCACGGCGGGCCTGATCGGCGGCGGTCAGTGTCACTGAGTCACCGGCCCGGCGCCGGCCGATCTGATCGACCAGCCAGCCGGGCACCTCGAACCGGTCCAGCCGGGTCAGGGCCTCCTGCTTGGTGATCAGCCGGTCCTCGGTCACCGTGGCCTCGACCCGGGCCACGGTGAGCAGACCCAGGTCCACGTAGACGTCCTGCAGCCACAGGTGCGGCTTTCGGACCGCCCCGGCCCAGAAGCCGGTCAGCTCGGACCGGGCGGCGTCGCGGAGCTCGGCGGCGTCGACCGGGGCGAACAGGCTGGCCGCCTCCGGCCCGAGCACCGTGATGCCGTGCCGGAGCAGCTCGGCCCGCGCGACCACCGTGAACGGCCGGCGGTAGAGCTCGCGGTGCGCCCAGTTGAGCTGCTCCTCGGCCGGGTCGGTCAGCCGGTCCCGCGGGAGGTAGAAGCAGTGCAGCTTGGCGGCCGTGTCGTCCGCCTCGGCCAGGTCCTGGTGGAGGCGGGTCAGGGCCGCCTCCGCGGCCGGGTCCGGCGCCGACCCCACCACCGCCGCGAGGTCCAGGTCACTGACGCCGGGCCGGTAGTCGCCGGTCCCGAGCGACCCGCCGGCGTAGAACGCCACCAGGTCGACGACCGCGCCGAGCGAGCCGGCGAACCGGGCCACCACCGGCACCGGTGCGAGCCGCGGGTCGGTCACCGCGCCGTCCCGGGCAGCGACACCCAGGCCGAGGCGGCCGCGTTGGCGGCCGCCAGCGCGTCGACCGGGTCGAGGCCGCGGGCCAGGCCGGCGACGAACGCCCCGACGTGCACGTCGCCCGCGCCGTTGGTGTCGACGACCGTCTCGGCCGGTACGCCGGGCACGCGCACCGGCTCGCGTCCGGGCACCGCCAGCACCGCTCCGGCGGCCCCGTCGCGCAGCACGACGCCGGCCCGGCCGGCGCCGTCCGCCAGCAGCGCGGCCGCGGCCTCGGCTGGGTCGAGTCCGGTATCGCCCGTCAGCCGGGCCGCCTCGCGTGCGTTGAGGCTCAGCCAGCTGGTGCGCCCGAGCACGGTGGCCAGCAGCGGCCGCGGGATCTCGCCGACCAGCGGCCCGGGGTCCATGACCACCGGGGTGTCGACCGGCAGCCGTGCGACGGCGTCGCCGAGCACCGGGCCGTGCGGGTAGGCCAGGTCGTAGCCCGACACGTACACCGCGTCGCCGGGTCGCAGCCGCAGGACGCCCAGCTGGCGGGCGGTCAGGTGACCCTCGGCACCCACGGTGGTCGCGAAGGTGCGTTCGCCGGTGGGGTCGACGAGCACCACGCAGAAGCCGCTGTCCTCGTCCGGGGTCGGCGGCAGTGCCGCCAGGACGCCGAGGTCGGCCAGCGCGGCCCGGACCAGGTCGCCGAACGGGCCGGTGCCGTGCCCGCCGGCGTAGACGGCTGGCAGCCCGTCGGCGGCCGCAGCACGCAGCGCCGTCAGCCCGCCGCCGACCGTCGTCCTGGTCGCGCTGGCCAGCACGTCGCCGCCGGGCTCGGGCAGGTGGTCGACCAGCAGCACCAGGTCGACGACGGCGCTCGCGAGCCCGACCAGGCGGGTCGTCCGGTTCACCGCGCCGCCCGGATCCGCAGCAGGTCGTCGACCAGCGGCTCCAGGTCGAGCCCGTTCACCCGGCGTACCTGCTGGACGGCCGCTGCGGGCAGGGCACAGAGCCCGGTGCAGGCGCCGACCATGGCCGCCGCCATCGCCGCTATCGTGTCGCTGTCACCGCCGAGCCGGGCACCCAGCAGGCCTGCCCGCCAGGGGTCGGTCGTCGCCCGGGAGGCGATCGCGAACGCGGCCGGCACCGCCTCCTGGGTGGCCACGCCGGTGCCGACGAGCCCGTCGACCAGGTCCAGCAGGGTGTCGTCGTCGGTGTCGCACACCAGGTCCAGTGCCCAGCGGGTCCGTCGGGCCACGTCGGCTCCGGGGACGTAGCTGCCGAGCCGGCTGCCGGCTGCCGCCGCCCGCAGCCCGAGGCCGGCGGCCTCGTCCCAGCCGGCCCCGGCAACGCCGGCGCTGACGACCGCGGCCACGGCACAGGCACCGGCGTTCGCCACGGTGGTGTCGTGGGTGAGCCGGTCCAGGTCGGCGACGGCCGCGCAGAGCCGGTCCAGCGGCTCGGGCGGGGTGGCCACGCCCAGCGGCGCGACCCGCATGGCGGCTCCGTCGGTGTCGCCCCAGCGCCCCGTCGTGCCGGCCGGTGCGCCGGCGGCGACCAGGTGCAGCGCGCGCAGCGTCGAGGGCCCGAGCAGGTCGGCGGACCCGGCGGCCTGCATCCGGTCCTGCCAGCCCAGCAGCCGGCGGGCCAGCAGGTCCGGGTCCACCCGCCCGCGCCCTGCGACCAGGCACTCGGCGACGATCACGGCCTGGTCGGTGTCGTCGGTGGTGCGGCCCGCGGGCAGGCCGGCGCTGAGCTCGTTCTCCGCCGGGCCGGCCCGGAAGCCGTCCAGGACTCCGAACAGCTGCGCCACGACGCTCCGGGGCAGCGCCTGGGTCGGCATGCCCAGCGCGTCACCGACGGCCAGTCCGTAGAGCGCCCCGAGGGCGCGGTCGCGGGCTGTCATGGCACCGGCGACGCTACCGTGGCGGGCAGGAGGTCTCCCCATGAAGGCGTTCACCGTCGCAGCCGTCCAGATCGCGCCGCTGCCCGGGCCGCTCACGGCCGAGTCGGTCAAGGGCAACCTGGCCAAGGCGTCGGACTGGGTCACCCGGGCCGTCGAGGCGACCGGCGCCGAGCTGGTCGTCCTGCCCGAGTCGGTCACCACCGGGTTCACCCCCGGCCTCGGCCCGGACGAGCTGTGGGACCTCGTCTCGGAGGTGCCCGGCCCGGTCGTCGAGCCGCTGCAGGAGACGGCCCGCCGGCTGGGGGTGCACGTCGTCGTCGGCACCTACGCGCGCGGCGCCGAGCGCGGGGTGGTCCACAACGCGTCGGTGCTGCTGGGTCGGGACGGCACGGTGGCCGGCGTCTACCGCAAGACGCACCCGTTCTGCACCGAGATGCGCTCCCGCGGCGGCTGGGTGACCCCCGGCGACGAGGTGAGCGTGGTCGAGACCGACCTGGGCCGGATCGGGCAGATCATCTGCTTCGACGGGGACTACCCGGAGCTGTCCCGGATCACCGCGGTGCGCGGGGCGGAGGTCATCGTGCGGCCGTCCGCGCTGCTGCGGTCGGCGGACATCTGGGAGCTCACCAACCGGGCCCGTGCCTACGACAACCACGTCTACCTGGTGGGCGCCAACGCCACCGGTGTCGACCCCGGCGGCGTCCTGTACTTCGGCAACTCGATGGTCGTGAGCCCGATCGCCGAGGTGGTCGCGCGAGCCGCCAGCCACGAGTGCTGGGTCAGCGCCCGGCTCGACCCGGCCACCGCGATGTCCTCGCTGACGCCGGGCTCGAGCGTGCCGCAGGTCTTCGACCACCTGGCCGACCGCAACCTGGATCTCGTACGCCGGTACGCCGACGACCTGGCCCGGCCGGCCGCCACGTCGTTCCCGCACGCATCGCCGCACGGGGAGCCGATGGACTGACCCGGCAGGGTCAATCTCTGCCGAAGCACGGACACCGAGGCTTGCCGCGGGCCATCCTGTGTCCGCACGGCCCGGACCCCGCCGTCGCGACCTGCCACCTCGACACCAGCGACGGGACCATGACGCCGGCGAACCGAGTGACGCCCGATGCTCTGCGCACCGGGCTGGCGCGGGCCGGATCAGTCGCCGCAGCGGCCGAGCAGCTGATGGATGTGATCGTCGCGGCCGGCTTCGAGCTGCCGAGCATCTACCTGGAGCGCGGCGGTCGCCTGCGCTGCACCGCGCAGCGCGGCTACTGGCAGGTCTACGACGGGCTGGCGCCGGGCGCCGGGGTGCTGGGGTCCACCTTCGCGGCCGGCGCCACCCACGTCGTCCGCGACCTCGGCGACACCCCCGAGTACATCCGGGCGGTTCCCGACGTGGTGGCCGAGATCTGCGTGCCGCTGCGGCTCGGGGGGCGGGTCGCGGGCGCACTGAACGTGGAGTGCAAGCGCCCGGTCGACGACGAGGATGTGACGTGGGTCGAGGCCACCGCGCGGGTCTTCGAGGAGGTCGTGCGCGACCTCGGCGGTGTCCCGGTGGAGGAGCCGGCCGAGCTGCTGGCGCGCCTGGGCTACGAGCTGGCCACGCTCGCCGACGGGCAAGAGCTGGGGCGGCACACCCTGACCGCCGCCCTGACCGTGTCCGGCATGAGCAGCGCGGCGCTGATCCCGGGCGACGGCAGCCGGCCACCGGTGCTCGCCGAGGGTCCGCTCGCGCCGCTGCTGCTCGACCTCCCGGTGCCCGACGCCCGGCAGCTCGTCGAGTACGTCGCCCGGGCCACGTCGAGCTGGGCGGTCGGGCTCGAGGAGGGCGACGGCTTCGAGGCGACCCGGGCGCTGCGGGCCCGCGGGGTCAGCTCGCTGGTCGTGCTGGCTCTGGTGGCCAAGGGTCGCCGGGAGGGCGTGCTGGTGCTCGTCGACCAGCACCCGCAGCCCGGCCTCGACCGGGTGATCCCGCTGCTGGAGATGCTGGCCGCGACCGCTGCGGCGATGCTGGCTGCCGCGACCGCGAGCGCCGCCCTGCAGCTGTCCGAGCGCGAGCTGGCCCACCAGGCGACCCACGACCCGCTGACCGGCCTGGCGAACCGGACCAGGCTGCTGGAGGAGATCACCAGCCAGCTGGCCGACCGGCGCGGCCGGGCCCGGCTGGTGGTGCTGTTCGTGGACCTGGACGGGTTCAAGGAGGTCAACGACCGGCACGGCCACCGGGCGGGTGACCGGCTGCTCGTCGCCGTCGCCGACCGGCTCCGGCACGCCGCTCGGGGCAGCGACCTGGTCGCCCGGCTGGGCGGTGACGAGTTCGTAGTGCTGTGCCCCGGTGTCGACTCGGTCGGCGAGGCGACCGCCGTCGGCGACCGGGTGCTGGAGCGGCTGGCCGCGCCGGTCCGGCTGGGCGAGGTCGACGTCTCGGTCACTGCGTGCATCGGCATCGCGCCGGCCGACGGGCACACCGAGCCGGAGGATCTGCTGGCCGCGGCCGACCGGGCGATGTACGCGGCCAAGCGCGCGGGCGCGGGGACCTGGGTGCTGGCCGAGGCCCTGACCTGACCTGCCCCGGCAGCGTGCCACGGCCGCGACGGCGCTGCGGAGGACGGTGAGCGACCGCGGTTAGATGGCCGTCATGACCACGCGGATCCGGATCGGGATCGACACCGGCGGCACGTTCACCGACGTGGTGGCGCTGGACGAGAGCACCGGCGACCTGGTCACCACCAAGACCCCCTCGACGCCGTCGAACCCGGCCGACGGCTTCATGGCGGGGGTCGGCAAGGTGCTCGAGCTGCTCGGCGGCGAGCCGCGTGTCGTCTCGGTCAGCCACGGCACCACGGTGGCCACCAACCAGCTGCTCGAGGGCAAGGTCGGTGACCTGGGCTTCATCACCACCGAGGGCTACGAGTTCCTGCTCGAGATCGCCCGGCAGTCGGTGCCGGACGGCTACGGCAACTCCTACTTCTGGGTCAAGCCGCCACGGATCGTGCCGCTGCACCGGGTGCGCACCGTCGGCGGCCGGCTGGACTACCAGGGCCGCGAGGTGCGCCCCTTCGACGAGGCGGGCGCCGTCGCCGTGGCGCGGTGGTTCCGTGAGGCGGGCATCGACACCATCGGCGTCTGCTTCCTGCACTCCTACGCCGACCCCGGGCACGAGCAGGCCATGCGTGAGGTGCTGCGGCGCGAGCACCCGGCCGCGGTCGTCTCGATCTCCAGCGAGGTGCTGCGCGAGTACCGGGAGTACGAGCGCGCCGTCACCACCCTGGTCGACGCGGCCGTGAAGCCGCGGATGGCGTCCTACGTCGCGAACATCGCCGGGCGGCTGCGGGACCTGGCCCAGCCCGGGGACGACCGGGTGCCGTTCTACGTGATGAAGTCCAACGGCGGCGTGCTCTCGGCCGAGGAGGTCGTGCACCAGCCGATCACCACCGTGCTGTCGGGCCCGGCCGCAGGTGCGCTGGGTGCTGCGCTGGTCGCCCGCGAGGCCGGCTTCGACCGGTTGCTGACCTGCGACGGCGGCGGCACGTCCACCGACGTGTCGGTGGTGCTCGCCGGCGAGCCGACGCTGACCACCGAGGGCACCGTCGGCAGCTACCCGAGCAAGATCCCGATGATCGACGTCGTGACCGTGGGTGCTGGCGGCGGGTCGGTTGCATGGGTGACCCCGGAGGGGTCGCTCAAGGTCGGGCCACGGTCGGCCGGCGCGGACCCCGGTCCGCTCTGCTACGCCCGTGGCGGCACCGAGCCGACGGTGACCGACGCGCACGTGCTGCTCGGCCGCATCCCGCCGCACCTGCTGGGCGGCGAGATCCCGCTCGACGTCGCAGCCGCCCGGGCCGGCCTCGAGGCGCTGGGCTCCCGGCTCGGGCTCCCGGTGGAGCAGGCCGCGGCGGGGATCCTGGAGATCTCGGCCTGGAACCAGGCCAACGCGCTGCGCGAGGTGACCGTCAAGCGCGGCCTCGACGTCCGCGACTTCACCATGGCCACGTTCGGCGGGTCCGGGTCGCTGCTGCTGTGCCGGTTGCTCGACGTGCTCGGGCTGGCCGGCGTCCTGGTGCCCCGCGACCCGGGCAACCTGTCCGCGTTCGGGCTGCTCACCGTCGACGTGCGCAACGACTACGTCCGTACGGCGGTCAGCCGGCACACCGACCTCGACCACGACCTGGTGGCCGGGGTGCTGGACGACCTGCAGGGCCAGGCCGCGGCCGCGCTGGACCGCGAGGGCTTCGCCCGGGCCGAGCACCGCTACCTGCGCAGCGCGGACCTGCGCTACGTGGGGCAGGCCTTCGAGGTGCGTGTCCCCGTCCCGGACGGCGCGGTCGACGACGCGCTGGCCGAGAAGGTCGCGGACAGCTTCCACGACGCGCACGAGCAGCTCTACGGCTACGCGTTCCGCGGCGACCCCCGGCAGCCGGTGGAGTGGGTGAACCTGCGGGTCACCGGCGTCGGGCCGATCGACCGGCCGCGGCTGCGTGAGCTCGCGCCCCGCGACGGGGGACCGGACCGGGCCCGCACCGGCGTACGGCCCGTCTTCTTCGACGACTGGGTGGACACCCCGGTCTACTGGCGCGCGGACCTGGCACCGGGCGACGTGGTCGTGGGGCCGGCGATCATCGAGGAGTTCGGCTCCACGGTGCCGCTGCACCCCGGCTTCACGGCGACCGTCGACCGCTTCGGCAATCTGCTCGTCAGGAAGGCGTCGTGACCGTCGACCCGGTGGTGCTGGAGATCGTCGAGGGGTCGCTGGCGGCGATCGAGAAGGAGGTCGAGACCGCGATCGGGCGTACCGCGCGGTCGCCGATGATCCGCGACGCGCACGACTTCCGGGCCGGGATCCACGACCGGAGGCTGCGCAAGCTGACCGGCCGGTCGTACTCCGCGCTGGTGCACCCGGTGGCGCGGGACTTCCCGCTCGACACGATGCGCCCGGGCGACGTCTTCTTCCACAACGACGTCTACCTGTCCGAGGGCGGCATCGGGCACCTGCCGGACTTGTGCGTCACCGTCCCGGTGTTCGTCGATCAGGACGTGGTCGCCTTTGTGCAGGCGTTCGGGCACCACGACGACATCGGGGGAGCGGTGCCCGGCTCGATGCCGTCGTCGGCGACCTCGGTCTTCGAGGAGGGCCTGATGGTCCCGCCGATCAGGCTGTGGGACCAAGGTGTGCCCAACGCGGCGGCGCTGCGGATCATGACCCGCAACTCGCGGATGCCCGACTCGCTGGCGGCCGACCTGGACGCCGAGTGCTCGGCCTGCCTGATGGGCGCCCGTCGGCTCGGCGAGCTGTTCACCCGCTATGGCCGGGAGACTGTCGAGGCCTGCTTCGACGCGCTGATCGACAAGACCACCGATACCTACCGGCGCGAGATCCTGGCGAAGATCCCGGACGGCACCTACGTGTGGGAGGACTACGCGGAGCACGACGGCGTCGACGAGCCGCGGCTACACACCCAGCGGATCACGCTGACGATGGACTCGACCCGCGAGGTGCCGTTGGTGCTCGACTTCACCGGCACCTCGCCGCAGGCCCGGGGGCCGATCAACCACTGCGGCGACTACGCGGACGGCAACTTCCTCAAGAAATGGCTCGCGCCGATCCTGCGCAACCTGGCCGACACCCCGGAGCGGATGGCCGAGCTGGACGTGAACGAGGGCATCGTGCCGCTGATCGAGATGCGGTTCCCGCCGCCCGGCACGCTGCTGACACCGATCTTCCCGGCGCCTACCAACGCTCGCACCTTCGTCATCCTGCGGCTGCTCGGCGTCCTGGCCGGCGT
>JAVEDA010000319.1 GCA_030841195.1 Actinomycetota bacterium
ACGGCTGTGAGCGCCAGGGCCAGCGATGCGAGGGCCAGGGTGATCCGGTGGGCTGTGGTTGCGAGCGGCACGTAGAGAGTCATCGTCCGAACGAGAGCGGACTTGAGCCGTCTTAAGCCGCCAATCGGGTGATCTTGGCGGACGCGGGCCGATCGGTAGGGTCGGATCATGCTCGCCGCCACCGCCGTCCGGACCGATCCCGACGACCCGCTGGGCGGGCTCGAGGTGGGGGAGCGGCCCGAGCCCGACCCACGGCCCGACTGGGTCACGGTGCGGCTGCGAGCCGCCTCGCTCAACCACCACGACCTCTGGAGCCTGCAGGGGGTCGGGCTGCCCGCCGACCGGCTGCCGATGGTGCTCGGCTGCGACGGGGCCGGCATCGACGAGCAGGGCAACGAGGTGGTGGTCCACGCGGTCATCAGCGACCCGGACTTCCGCGGCGACGAGACCCTCGACCCGAAGCGGTCGCTGCTCTCCGAGGTGTACGACGGGACGCTGGCCGACCTGGTGTCGGTGCCCCGGCGGAACCTGGTCCCCAAGCCGGCCCAGCTCAGCTTCGAGGAGGCCGCCTGCCTGCCGACCGCCTGGCTGACTGCTTACCGGATGCTGTTCACCCAGGCCGCGGCCCGACCCGGGCAGACCGTCCTGGTGCAGGGCGCCGGCGGCGGGGTGGCGACCGCGCTGGTCGCGATCGGCCGCGCCGCCGGGCTGCGGATGTGGGTCACCAGCCGGGACGCAGGCAAGCGCGAGCGGGCCGTCGAGCTGGGCGCCGAGCAGGCCTTCGAGTCCGGCGCGCGGCTGCCGGAACGGGTGGACGCGGTGATGGAGACGGTGGGCGAGCCCACCTGGGACCACAGCCTCAAGTCGCTCACCCAAGGCGGCACCGTGGTGGTGTCCGGCGCGACGGGCGGGCACCGCGCGGTCACCGACCTGCGCCGGGTGTTCTTCCTCCAGCAGCGGATCGTCGGCTCGACCATGGGCACCCGCGACGAGCTCGGCCGGCTGGTGCGGCTGATGGCCGAGACCGGGCTGAGGCCGGTGATCGACTCGGTGCTGCCGCTCGAGGACGCGCTCACGGCGTTCCGGCGACTGCAGGACGGCGATGTGTTCGGAAAGGTCGTGCTGACCCGCCCGGCAGCTCCGTGACGGACGGGACCGAGCCGTCCGCGCCGCCGGACACCGCCCTGCCGCGCTGGCGGGACGAGGGTTGGCTGCGCGAGGCCCGAGCCTGGTTCACCGACCGGCTCACCGAGGCCGGGGTCGACATCGGCGACGCCCAGGTCGAGCAGGTCAGGGCGGTGCCCTGGTCGACGCTGCTGCGGGTCGCCACCGGGGCCGGCACGTTCTGGTTCAAGGCGAACGCCGTCGGTGTCGGGCACGAGGCCGGCCTGGTGGCGGTGCTGGCCCTGCGCTGCCGCGGCCACGTGCTCTCCCCGGTGGCCGTCGACGCCGAGCGCGGCTGGCTGCTGGTGCCGGACGGCGGGCGCACGATGCGCCAGGTCGAGGGCGCGTCGGCCGACCTCGCGATGTGGGAGCGGATGCTGCTCGAGTACGCCGAGATGCAGCGCGTGGCGGAGCCCTACGTCGACGAGATGCTCGCTGCCGGTACGCCGGACCGCCGACCCGAGCGGCTGCCCGCCGTGCGCGACGCCCTGCTGGCCGACCGCGGCCTGCTGATGGTCGGCCAGCCGGACGGGCTCACCGAGGAGCAGCACGACGCGCTGGTGGCCGGCGCCCCGGCGTACGCGGCGATGTGCGCGGAGCTGGCTGAAGTCGGCGTGCCGTCCTCACTGCAGCACGACGACCTGCACGACAACAACGTCTTCGCCCCCGAGGCTCCCGGCGGCCCGATGCGGGTCTTCGACTGGGGCGACGCGGTGGTCGGGCAGCCGTTCGGCACCCTGCTCGTGACGCTGCGGGTCGTCGCGCACTGGACCGGGCTGCCGAACGGGGCGCCCGAGCTGCTGCGGCTGCGGGATGCCTACCTCGAGCCGTGGACCGACGGGTGGGACCGTGCCGCGCTTGACGAGGCCTGCCGGCTGGCGCTGCGGGTCGGCGGCGTGCTGCGGTCGGACTGCTACCGCCGGGCGCTGCTGGAGGCGACTCCGGCCGGGTGGGCCGAGTTCGGCGACGGCGTCCCGCAGTGGCTGCTCGAAGGCGAGCTGCCGACCCCGCTGGAACCGGCCGTCACACCCGCGCGGTGACCGCCCAGGCCGACGCGCTGACCTCGAACGGCGGGTCCGGCAGCAGCTGCGCGCACCGTCCGGCCAGGCGGCTGCGCTCCTCCGGGTCCAGCCCCGCGACGTAGGCGCCGGCCGGCCCGACACCCATCGTGAACGGCTCCCACCACTCCTCGAAGGTCGCGAACCCGACCCGCACGGTCAGGGACGAGGACTCGGGGTCCGGCAGGCCGGCGGCCCGGCAGAGCTCGGCCAGATGGCCCTCGCGCGACCCGGCCAGCCCCGACTCGTCCCCCGCACCGGGGTCGACGTCGAGCACGGCCCGCCAGAACAGCGACAGCGGCCCTCCGTCACCGGCGTGGTCCCAGACGCAGGCCGCCACCAGTCCACCCGGGCGGGTGACCCGCGCCATCTCGGCCAGCCCACGCACCGGATCGGCCATGAAGTGCACGACCAATTGCGCGAGCGAGAGGTCGAAGGCGTCGTCGGCGAACGGGAGCGCCTCGGCGGCCCCGGACCGCACGTCTGCCTCGGGGAACCGTTCCCGGGTGGCGGCCACGAACGACGGCGAGGGATCGATGGCCGCGACGGCGGCCGCGCCGAGGCGTGCCACCAGCTGCTCGGTGAGCACCCCGGGTCCGCAGCCGACGTCCAGCGCACGCTGCCCAGCGCGCACGCCGGCCAGGTCGGCGAACCCGACCGCGAGCGGCTGCGACCACCGGCCCATGAACGCGGCGTAGGCCGCCGCGGTGACGTCGAAGGTCATGCAGGAGAACCTATTGCTGTTCTGTCCGTGCCCAGGCATACGGTGCAAGGACTTGTTGCACCCACGATCAAGGAGGCACCGATGTCCTCTCGCCTGAACCCGTACATCAGCTTCGGCGGCGACGCGAGGCAGGCCATGGAGTTCTACCAGGGCGTGCTCGGCGGCGAGCTGGCGCTGAACACCTTCGGCGAGTACGGCCAACCTGACTCGCCGGATGCCGACAAGATCATGCACTCCCAGCTCGAGACGCCTGCCGGCTTCACCCTGATGGGGGCCGACACCCCCACCGGGATGGTCTACGACCCCGGCACCAACATCGCGGTCAGCCTCAGCGGCGACGACGGGGACGCGCTGCGCGGCTACTGGGAGAAGCTGTCCGACGGTGGCACCGTGTCGGTCCCGTTGGAGAAGCAGATGTGGGGCGACGAGTTCGGCATGTGCGTGGACCGGTTCGGCATCGGCTGGATGGTGAACATCGCGGCGCCGACGGAGGGCTAGACGGGTCAGCGCCGGTCAGCGCTCGAGGATGGCCCGCGCCTCGTCCAGGGCGCGCTGCAGCAGTTCGCGCAGTGCCGTCACGTCCTCGGCGGTCCGGCTGCCGTGCCGGGCCAGGTTGCGCAGCTCGTTGCGGAACCACTCGATGCTGCGCTCGACGTCGGCGCGGTACGGGTCCCCGCTCGGGCGGTGCGACGCCCGCTCCTCGCGGGCTTGGGCGCGGTTCTCCCGGCGTACGTCCTTGGCGGCGGCCTTGAGCTCGGAGCGCAGGTCGGCCACCGAGCCCCGGACCTCGCTGCGGATCTCGGTGGCCAGGTCACGCACCGAGCCGGCGATCTCCTGCTCCAGGTCGTCCAGGTCGCCCTGCCGGGCGCCGAGCTCGGCCCGGCCGGCGTCGGTGATCTGGTAGACCTTCCGGCCCTCGCTGACCTCGTGGGTCACCAGGCCCTCGGCCTCGAGCCGGGCCAGCCGCGGGTAGACCGTGCCGGCGCTGGGCGAGTACAGGCCCATGAAGCGGTCCTCGAGCTCGCGGATGACGTCGTACCCGTGCCGCGGGCTCTCGTCGAGCAGCTTGAGCAGGTACAGGCGCAGCCGGCCGTGGCCGAAGACCGGGCTCATGCCGACCCGTTCGAGGCCCGTCGGAGCAGGGTGACGTCGCCGGACACGGTCTTGGCCGAGAGGCGTCCGTCGCCGTCGCCGACGGTTCCGCGCATCGAGGACTTGCCGGGCTTGCGCTCGGAATGGACGCCGGAGAAGGCGCTGTCGAGCGACCCGCTCATGGTCTTGACGTCCACCGTGAGCCCGACCGTGTCGGGCATCCGCACCGTGAGGTCGCCCGAGACGCTGCTCACGTCGATCCGGCCGCCGGCCAGCAGGTCGAGGTCCAGAGTCAGGTCTCCGGACACGGTCTCGGCCTTCACCTGGTCGGTCTCCCCGCGCACGATCGTGAGGTCACCGGACACCGTGCTGAAGCGCAGGGTCCCGGCCAGGCGGCGGGACTCCAGGTCGCCGCTGACCGTCTGGGCGGTGATGTCGGAGCGGACCCCGTCGAGGGTGACATAGCCGGACACCGACTTCACTGCGGTCCGGTCCGCGGAGATCCCGGAGATGATCGCGTCCGCGGACACCACGCCGAGCTCGACCGGGCAGTCTGCCGGGACGGACACCGACACGGTGGCCGAGGCGCGCCGGTTGTTGCCGACCCAGTCGAGCAGGCCGCCCCAGGTGAGGCGCTCGTGCACGAT
>JAVEDA010000338.1 GCA_030841195.1 Actinomycetota bacterium
GGACGATGCGCGAGTACGGCCACCAGTGCGTCGTCTGGCAGACCGCGGTCAACCCGGTGGTCGCGCTCGAGCTGCTGGCGGCCGGCACCTGGTCGGGTGCGGGGGTGCTCGGTCCGGAGGCGTTCGACCCGTCGCCGTTCCTGGACCTGCTCACCGCCTACGGCTCGCCGTGGGGGATGCGGGAGGGCGGCTGACCGACTACAGACTGTCTAGAGGGCGGGCGGGTCGGCCCGGAGCAGGTTCTCCAGCACCGGGCCGGCGACCGCGGCGACGTGCCGGGCGGCCCTGATCTGGCTGCGCCGCCACGGCGTGCGGGACCACTGGTGGCACTCGAAAAGGCCGACCACCGTCGACCGCGACCGGACCGGGACCATCAGCAGCGAGCCGACGCCGTCCTCGGCCATCCAGGCCGACTCGTGCGGGTCCGCGCCTGGGGCATCGAGCACGACCTGGGCAGCCACGTCGTCGGCGAGCACGCGGAGGGTCAGCGGCAGGTCGTCGACGAAGTACCGGATCCCCTTGAACCTGGCCTGCGTGTCGTGCACGGCCTCTACGTACGCCCCCTGGGGGTCCAGGTAGGACAGCTCGACGGCGTCCGCGCCGATGGCCGGCGCGATCCGGGTGAGGACCCGCGCCAGGGCAGGCAGGTCGTCAGCGGCCGCGACGGCGAGCAGCGCGGCCACCAGGTCACCGGTGCCCCGCTGGTCGCCCAGGGTGACCGCCTCGGAGAGCGCCGCGGTGCAGCGCGACGCCGCGAGCGCCGACACCGGCTCGAAGCCCGGCGAAGGCCGCCCGATGAACCAGCCCTGGCCGTACGCCACGTCCAGGTCGGCCAGCAGCGCCAGCTCCGCCTCCGTCTCGACCCCCTCGGCACAGACCTGCGCCCCCACCCGACCCGCGAACCGCACGACGGCCTCCAGCAGGGCCGCCAGGTCCGGCCGGGAGTCCACCCCGCTCACCAGCGACCGGTCCAGCTTGAGCACGTCCGGCCGGATGTCCATCACGCGCTGCAGCCCGGCGTACCCCTCGCCCACGTCGTCCACCGCGATCTGGGCGCCCCGCTCGCGGACCAGTTCGAGCGCGGCCCGGAACCGAACGGCGTCCGCGACCAGCTCGTTCTCGGTGATCTCGACCTGGAAGCCGCGCAGGTCGTCGGGCAGGTGCCGGAGCACCGCGGGGTGGCAGAGCGTCGAGGGGCTCAGGTTGACCGACAGGGTGGTGCCCGCGGGCCTGAGGTGGGCGAGCGCCAGGGCTCGGGAGATCGCGAGCACTTCGAGCTCGAAGCCGTGGCCGCTGCGGTGGGCCAGGTCGAACACCTCGTCGACCGGCACTCCGGGCAGGCCTGGGAAGCGCGAGAGCGCCTCGTAGCCCGTGATCATCCCGGTCGCCAGGTCGATGATCGGCTGGAACACCGGCACCGGGTCGCTCAGCGACAGGGCCGCATCAAGGGGCCGGCCGATGGTTCCGGCGCCGGGCAGTGGCGTCACCGGGGCGGCGTGAAGACTGAGTCCTGGCACCCTTGGATGATCGGCTCCCCGCCGGGCGGACAGTATGGGTCCGACGCACCATCCGAGACAGACCAGCCAGAGTCTCACCCGATGACCGTTGAGGAGCCGCAGATGCCGCACGAGGTGCAGGGAGTGGTGGCGCGCCGCAAGGGCGCGCCGGTCACGGTCGAGACGGTGCTGGTCCCCGACCCGGGGCCGGGTGAGGCGCTCGTGCAGGTGCAGGCCTGCGGCGTCTGCCACACCGACCTGCACTACCGCGAGGGCGGCATCAGCGACGACTTCCCGTTCCTGCTCGGGCACGAGGCGGCGGGGGTCGTCGAGGCGGTGGGTCCGGGCGTCACCGACGTCGCGCCCGGCGACTTCGTGGTGCTGAACTGGCGGGCCGTGTGCGGCCGGTGCCGGGCCTGCCTGAAGGGCAAGCCCTGGTACTGCTTCGACACCCACAATGCGACCCAGCGGATGACCCTCGCGGACGGCACCGAGCTGTCACCCGCCCTCGGCATCGGGGCCTTCCTCGAGAAGACGCTGGTCGCGGCCGGGCAGTGCACCAAGGTCGACCCGGCCGCCGAGCCGGCCGTAGCAGGCCTTCTCGGCTGCGGGGTGATGGCCGGCATCGGTGCCGCCGTCAACACCGGCAACGTCGGCCGTGGTGACAGCGTCGCGGTGATCGGCTGCGGCGGCGTGGGCAACGCCGCGATCGCGGGGTCCCGGATCGCGGGGGCCACCACGATCATCGCCGTCGACGTCGACGCCCGGAAGCTGGAGTGGGCGCGCGGCCTGGGGGCCACCCACACGGTCGACGGTGGGACCGAGGACGTCGTGGCCCGGATCCGGGAGCTGACCGGCGGCTTCGGCGCCGACGTGGTCGTCGACGCCGTGGGCCGGCCCGAGACCTACCAGCAGGCCTTCTACGCCCGCGACCTGGCCGGCACGGTCGTGCTGGTCGGCGTGCCGGCACCGGACGTCACCCTGGAGCTCCCGATGATCGAGGTCTTCGGCCGGGGCGGCGCGCTGAAGTCGAGCTGGTACGGCGACTGCCTGCCCAGCCGCGACTTCCCGACCCTGATCGACCTCTACCGCCAGGGGCGGTTCGACCTGGATGCGTTCGTGTCCGAGACGATCGGCATCGGCGACGTCGAGGCCGCGTTCGAGCGGATGCGCCGTGGTGAGGTCCTGCGCTCGGTCGTGGTGCTCTGATGCCCGCCCGGGTCGAAAGGGTCGTCACTTCGGGGACGTTCGCGCTGGACGGCGGCGAGTGGCAGGTCGACAACAACGTCTGGCTGGTCGGCGACGACCACGAGGTCCTGGTGGTCGACGCCGCGCACGACGCCGGGGCGATCCTGGCCGCGGTGGGGGACCGGCGCGTCGTCGCTGTGGTCTGCACCCACGGGCACAACGACCACGTCAACGCCGCGGTCGAGGTGGCCGCGGCCGCCGACGCGGAGATCGCCCTGCACCCGGCCGACCGGGTGCTCTGGGCCCAGGAGTACGACGACCTGGAGCCGGACCTCTAGCTCGCCGAGGGTGGCTCGTTCGAGGTGGCCGGCACCCGGCTCTCGGTACTGCACACACCCGGACACTCGCCCGGGTCGGTGAGCCTGTACGCCGAGTCGCTGGGCGCCGTGTTCTCCGGCGACACGCTCTTCGCCGGCGGCCCGGGTGCCACCGGCCGGTCCTACAGCGACTTCGGCCAGATCATCGCCTCGATCCGCGACCGGCTGCTCACCCTGCCCGCGAACACCGTCGTGCACACCGGCCACGGCGAGGACTCGGTCACCGGCCGGGAGGCACCGCACCTGCGCGAGTGGATGGCTCGTGGCCACTGAGCACGTCTTCCACCTCGCGCTGGCATCCGACTGGGAGGGCGCCCAGGCCGTCGGGGACTACCGGGTGTCGACGCTCGGGATGACCCTGGAGCAGGAAGGCTTCCTGCATGCGGCCTTCGCCCACCAGTGGGAGGGCGTCCGCGAGCGGTACTACGCC
>JAVEDA010000347.1 GCA_030841195.1 Actinomycetota bacterium
TGATCGGCCCGTCCGACGAGCCGGCCATCGGCCCGACCATCTGGGGGTCCGACGGCTCGCAGTACGACGCCATCACCCAGCGGGCCAGCTGGATCGACGTGCGCGACCACGCGGTCGACTTCCCGCACCTCACGATGAAGGGGCAGGCGGTCTTCCGCTGGGCCGTGTGGCAGATGGCGCCGGTGGCCGCCAAGGCGATGGCCGCAGCCGGCGTGGCCCCGGAGGACCTGGACGCGTTCATCCCGCACCAGGCCAACATGCGCATCACCGACGCGTTGATCAAGACCCTCAAGCTGCCCGCCCACGTCCCGGTCGCCCGCGACATCCGGGAGACCGGCAACACCTCCGCCGCATCGATCCCGCTGGCGATGGAGCGCATGCTCGAGGCCGGCGAGGTCAAGAGCGGCGGAACCGCGCTGCTGATCGGCTTCGGAGCCGGCCTCGTCTACGCCGCCCAGGTCGTCACCCTGCCCTGACGCCTCCGTGCTTCCCGCGCGCCCGCGCGGGCATGAGTCCCACCACCGACCGACCGAACAATCAGAGGAGCTGGAGCCAGATGGCCGCAAGCGAGCAGGAGATCCTCGCGGGTCTCGCCGAGATCGTGAACGAGGAGACCGGCATCGACACCGCTGACGTGCAGCCGGAGAAGTCCTTCACCGACGACCTCGACATCGACTCGCTGTCGATGATGACCATCGTCGTCAACGCCGAGGAGAAGTTCGGCGTCCGCATCCCGGATGACGACGTCAAGGGTCTGAGCACCGTGGGCGACGCGGTCTCCTACATCTCGAAGGCGAGCAGTTAAACCCCGACGAATCGAATCGTTCGTTCCTCACGATTCCGCGGGGACCCCAAAGGAGCTATCCAATGACTGACGCCCGACTGACCGACTCCCAGCGCGTGGTGGTGACCGGCATGGGTGCGACGACGCCGCTCGGCGGCGACGTGGCGTCGACCTGGTCGGCCATGCTGGCCGGCCAGTCCGGGGTGAAGGTCCTCACGCAGGACTGGGTCGACATGCTGCCGGTGCACATCGCTGCATCGGTGGCGGTCGACCCGTCCGAGGTGCTGCCGCGGCCGCTGATCAAGCGGTCCGACCGGTCCGGCCAGTTCGCGATCATCGCGGCCCGCGAGGCCTGGGCCGACGCCGGCTCGCCCGAGATCGACCCCGAGCGGATCGGCGTCGTGATCGCCTCCGGCATCGGCGGCGTCACGACGCTGCTCGACGCGTACGACACGCTGAAGGAGCGCGGCGCGCGCCGGGTGCTGCCGATGACGGTGCCGATGCTGATGCCGAACGGTCCGGCCGCTCTGGTCGGGCTCGAGCTGGTGGCCCGGGCCGGCGTGCACACGCCGGTGAGCGCCTGCTCCTCCGGCGCCGAGGCGATCGCCTACGGCGCCGACATGATCCGCAACGGCCGGGCCGACATCGTGGCCGCCGGCGGCACCGAGGCGGCGATCCACCCGTTGCCGCTGGCGGGTTTCGCGGCGATGCAGGCCCTGTCGACCCGCAACGACGAGCCGGAGCGGGCGTCCCGACCCTATGACAAGGGTCGCGACGGCTTCGTGCTCGGCGAGGGCGCCGGCGTGCTGGTGCTCGAGAGCCTGGCGCATGCCAAGGCCCGAAGCGCGACCATCTACGCCGAGATCGCCGGCTCCGGCATCACCTCGGACGCCCACCACATGGCCCAGCCCGACCCGGTCGGGTCGGGCGCCAGCCGCGCGATGCGGATGGCCATCGAGTCGGCCGGCGCGGTGCCGTCGGACGTGGTCCACATCAACGCCCACGCGACCTCGACGCCGGTCGGCGACGTGGCCGAGGCCGAGGCGATCCGCAAGGCCCTCGGGGATGCCGTCGACGGGTTGTGCGTGTCGGCCACCAAGTCGATGACCGGGCACCTGCTCGGCGCGGCGGGGGCGGTCGAGACCATCGCCACCATCCTGGCGCTGCGGAACCGGTTGGCGCCGGCCACCACCAACCTCGAGGACCCCGACGACGACGTCCACCTCGACGTCGTCCGGGGCGAGCCGCGGGCGCTGCCCGACGGCGAGATCCTCGCCCTCAACAACTCGTTCGGCTTCGGCGGCCACAACGTCGCCCTGGCCGTCAGGAGCGTGCAGCAGTGAGCACAACCGCCGAGGCACCGAAGGTCGCCGCGGCCAAGGCCGACGACCCGCGCAACCCGCTCGGCCGGCTGCAGCAGCTGTTCGACCCGGGCACCGTCGACCTGATCACGCCGGAGGACGACTCCGGCATGCTGGCCGCCATCGGCCGGATCGACGGCACCACCGCGGTGGCGTTCTGCTCCGACGCCACCATCCAGGGCGGCGCCATGGGCGAGGCCGGCTGCGCGGCAATCCTGGTCGCCTACCAGCGGGCCCTGGCCGAGGGCTGCCCGGTGATCGGGCTCTGGCACTCCGGCGGGGCGCGGCTGCGCGAGGGGGTCGTCTCGCTGCACGCGGTGGGCGAGGTCTTCGCGATCATGACCCGCGCGTCCGGCAAGGTCCCGCAGATCTCGGTCGTGCTCGGACCGGCCGCCGGCGGGGCGGCGTACGGCCCGGCCCTCACCGACGTGGTCATCCTCGGCCCCGAGGGTCGCGTCTTCGTGACCGGCCCGGACGTGGTGCGCTCGGTCACCGGCGAGGACGTCGACGCCCTGCGGCTGGGCGGCCCCGAGCCGCACGGCCGGCGCTCCGGCGTGGTGCACGTGGTGGCGCCGACCCAGGAGGACGCGTACGGCGAGGCCCGCCGGCTCGCGGCGCTGCTGGGCGACCAGCGCGAGATCGGCGACGTCCCCGACGTCGACCTCTCGTCGTACCTCCCTGAGTCCGCCAAGCGCGCCTACGACGTTCACCCGATCGTGGAGCACCTGCTCGACGAGGGCAGCTCGCTGGAGCTGCACCCCAAGTGGGCGCCCAACGTGACCACCACGCTCGGCCGGCTCGGTGGCCGCACCATCGGCGTGATCGCCAACAACCCGCTGCGGCTCGGCGGCTGCCTGGACTCGTCGTCCGCGGAGAAGGCGGCCCGGTTCGTGCGGATGTGCGACGCGTTCGGGGTGCCGCTCGCGGTCGTCGTCGACGTGCCCGGCTACCTGCC
>JAVEDA010000381.1 GCA_030841195.1 Actinomycetota bacterium
GCGGTCGGCAGCCCGACCTCGGCCAGGGCCTCCTCGATCGTGGCTCGGTCCTTCGGTCGGCCCTCGTGGTGGAACCTCGTCCCCAGCGCCGTGTAGAGCGGCAGGATCACGTCCTCGCCGTGGGCAGACGCGGCGGCGACGACGACCCGCACCGGTCCCCAGGACTCGTCCATCACGGCGCGGTACTTCTCCGGCAGGTCACGGCCCTCGTTGAGGTAGGACAGCGACATCACGTGCCACCGCACCTGGACGCCGCGCACCTGCTCGACCTCGAGCATCCACCGGGAGGTGATCCAGGCCCACGGGCAGATCGGGTCGAACCAGAAGTCGGCGACGGCCGTTGAGTTCTCGGACACATCAGGACTGATCGGGGCGTCTTGGGTCACGATCGCGACAACCTCGGGTCAGGAGGGGGCATTCCCGTGCAACGGCGCCGCCACCGGCGTGCGAGGATTCTCCGTCCCCTCACGAAAGCGAATCTGACGTTGCTGAGCGCCTCTGTCCGCATGAACGTCACCCGAGCCGAAGCCCAGGCCCGGGCGCGGCTGCTCGACGTCGAGGGGTACGACGTGGTGCTGGACCTCACGATCGGTGACGTGACCTTCGGCTCGACGACCACGGCCAGGTTCAGCTGCACCGAGCCGGGCGCCGAGACCTTCGTGGACCTGGTGGCCGACCGCGTCGACGAGATCACCCTCAACGGCCGCGCGCTGGACCCGGCGACGGTCTACGACGGGACGCGGATCACACTCACCGACCTGGCCGCGGACAACGAGCTCGTCGTGCGGGCGAGCTGCCGCTACATGCACACGGGCGAAGGGCTGCACCGGTTCGTCGACCCGGTCGACAAGTCCGTCTACGTGTACACCCAGTTCGAGGTCGCCGACTCGCGCCGGGTCTTCACGGTCTTCGAGCAGCCCGACCTGAAGGCGACCTTCGCCTTCACCGTCACCGCCCCCGCCGACTGGGAGGTCGTCTCCAACCAGCCGACGCCGAAGCCCGAGCCGGTCGGACTGGGCAACGCCACCTGGACCTTCGCGCCGACCGAGCGGCTCTCGTCGTACATCACGGCCCTGGTGGCCGGGCCCTACCACCGGGTCGACGGCGAGTACCGCGTCGGTGACCGGGTCGTCCCGCTCGGCGTCTTCTGCCGCACCTCGCTGGCCGCGCACCTGGACACCGACACCATCCTCGAGGAGACCCGGCAGGGGTTCGCGTTCTTCGAGGAGGCCTTCGACATGGCCTACCCGTTCGCCAAGTACGACCAGCTGTTCGTGCCGGAGTACAACTCGGGCGCGATGGAGAACGCCGGCTGCGTGACCCTGAACGAGGACTACGTCTTCCGGTCCCGGGTCCCGGAGGTGTCCTACGAGCGGCGTGCGGTGACGATCCTGCACGAGCTCGCGCACATGTGGTTCGGCGACCTGGTCACGATGACCTGGTGGGACGACCTGTGGCTGAACGAGTCGTTCGCCGAGTGGGCCAGCACGCTGGCGGCCGCGGAGGCGACCCGGTGGGACTCGGCCTGGACCACCTTCGCCAACACCGACAAGACCTGGGCCTACCGGCAGGACCAGCTGCCCTCGACACACCCGATCGCCGCCGAGATCCACGACCTCGAGGACGTCGAGGTCAACTTCGACGGCATCACCTACGCCAAGGGTGCGTCGGTGCTCAAGCTGCTCGCCGCCTGGGTTGGCCGCGAGGACTTCCTGGCCGGGATCCAGGCCTACTTCCGCACCTTCGCCTGGGGCAACACCACGCTTGCCGACCTGCTCGGCAAGCTCGAAGAGACCTCGGGGCGCGACCTCAAGGCCTGGTCGGCCGAGTGGCTGGAGACGGCCGGGGTCAACACCCTGCGTCCTGAGATCGAGACCGACGACGACGGGTTGTTCACGTCGTTCACCATCGTGCAGAGCGCACCGGCCGCGTGGCCGACCCTGCGCTCGCACCGGCTCGCCATCGGCCTGTACGACCTGACCGACGCCGGTCTGGTGCGCCGCGACCGGGTCGAGCTGGACGTGCTCGGTGCCCGCACCGAGGTCCCGCAGCTCGTCGGGGTCGCGCAGCCGGACCTCGTCCTGGTCAACGACGACGACCTGACCTACGCGAAGGTCCGGCTTGACCCGCGGTCGCTGGCGACCCTCACCGGGTCGATCGGCGAGTTCGCCGACCGGCTGGCCCGCTCGCTGTGCTGGTCGGCGGCCTGGGACATGACCCGGGACGCGGAGATGTCGACCCAGGACTACGTGACCCTGGTGCTGGGCGGGGTCGGCCGCGAGACCGACAGCTCGGTCGTGCGCACCCTGCTCCGGCAGGCGGAGACGGCCGTCATCCTGTACGCCGACCCGACGACCCGTGATGCCACCATGCAGCGGCTGGCCGACGGCCTGCTCGGGCTGCTGCGTGCCGCGGTGCCGGGCAGCGACTCGCAGCTCCAGATCACCCGCGCCTTCGCCTCCGCTGCCGTCTCCGACGCACAGCTCGCGATCGTCCGGGCCGTGCTCGACGGGACCGAGCAGCTGGACGGGCTGACGATCGACACCGACCTGCGCTGGCACCTGCTGCACCAGCTGGTCGCCGCCGGCAAGGCCGACGAGCTCGAGGTGGACCGCGAGCTCGACGCCGACGACACGGCGACCGGACGCCGGCAGGCGGCTGCTGCCCTGGCAGCCCGGCCGGACGCCGCCGCGAAGGCCGAGGCATGGTCGGCCGTCGTCGCCGGTGACGAGCTGCCGAACGCGATCCAGACCGCGATGATCGGCGGCTTCTCCCAGGCGGGGCAGCTGGACCTGCTCCGGGCCTACGTGGCGCCGTACTTCGACGCCCTCACGACGGTGTGGGAGGAGCGGACCAACGAGACCGCCCAGAACGTCGTGATCGGCCTGTTCCCGACGCTGCTGGCCGAGCAGGCCACGGTGGACGCCGCGGACGCGTGGCTGCGGGCCCACCAGGACGCGGCGCCGGCCCTGCGCCGGCTGGTCGGCGAGTCCCGGGACGGCGTGGCCCGCGCCCTGCG
>JAVEDA010000384.1 GCA_030841195.1 Actinomycetota bacterium
GCCGGTACGCGTCAGGGTCGCTCCCTCGCCGACGGGGGACCCGCACGTCGGCACGGCGTACATGTCGCTGTTCAACCTGGCGTTCGCCCGCCAGCAGGGCGGCCCGTTCATCCTGCGGATCGAGGACACCGACCGAGCGCGCTACGTGGCCGACAGCGAGCAGCAGGTCTTCGACACCCTGCACTGGCTGGGCCTGGACTGGGACGAGGGACCGGACAAGGGCGGTCCGTACGCGCCGTACCGGCAGTCCGAACGCTCCGAGAGCTACCGGGTGCACGTCGAGCGGCTGCTCGCCGACGGTCATGCCTACTACTGCTGGTGCTCGACCGAGCGGCTCGCCCAGATGCGCGAGGAGCAGCAGAAAGCCAAGCTGCCCACCGGCTATGACCGTCTCTGCGTCGGCAAGACCCGAGAGGAGCGCGCGGCGCTGCCTGGCTTCAGCGAGCAGCCGGTGGTGCGCATGCTGATCCCCGACGACGTCCCACTCGTGTTCGACGACGTGATCCGCGGCGAGGTCAAGGCCCCGCGGCCCGACGACCAGGTGATCGTGAAGGCGGACGGCTTCCCGACGTACCACCTGGCGAACGTCGTCGACGACCACGAGATGCGCATCACCCACGTGGTGCGCGGCGAGGAGTGGATCTCCTCGACACCGAAGCACGTGCTGCTCTACGACTGGCTCGGCTGGGAGCGGCCCGGCTTCGCGCACATGCCGCTGCTGCGCAACACGGACAAGTCGAAGATCTCCAAGCGGAAGAACCCGGCCGCCAGGCTGACCTGGTTCCTCGAGCAGGGCTACCTGCCCGAGGCGTTACGCAACTTCCTCGCGCTGATGGGCTACTCCCAGCCGGACGGCGAGGAGATCTTCACCTTCGACGACATGGTCCGCGACTTCGACTGGCACCGGGTCAACACGGTCGGGCCGGTCTTCGACCTGGACAAGCTCAACTGGCTCAACGGCCACTACATCCGTGAGCTGTCGGTCGATGACCTGGCCGGCCGGATCACCGATCACCTCGTACGCCGGGGAGTGCTGCCGTCCGAGCCCACCCCGCAGCAGCGTGACCTCGTGCTCGCGGCCACCCCGCTGGTCAACGAGCGGATGCAGGTGCTCTCCGAGGCCGAGGGGATGCTCGGTTTCCTGCTGGTCGACGAGGCCGACTTCGCGGTCGACCCTGACGACGCGGCCAAGGTCGTCACCGGCGATGCGGCGGCCGTGCTCGAGGCGGCAGTGACGGCACTGTCCGACCTGAGCACCTGGGCGACCGAGGACATCGAGGCAGCCCTGCGCGGGTCGCTGGTCGAGGGCCTCGGGCTCAAGCCGAAGGTGGCCTTCGGCGCGGTGCGGGTCGCGGTCACCGGTCGACGGGTCTCGCCGCCGCTGTTCGAGTCGCTCGAGCTGCTCGGCCGGGACCGATCGCTGGCGCGGCTGCGGTCCGCCGCCGCGATGGTCGCGGGCTAGCGGCGCGCGGTCACTGTCATGACCGTGGTCGAGCCGACGGGAGCTCGCGACGATTCGGGCGACACCTACCCGCGGCTGCTCCGCACCCCGAGGTGGCGCTGGTGGCGGCCGCTGCTGGGCCTGCTGGGCTTGGGGTTCGGGGTGGTCTTCGGCGGCGTCGTCGTCACCCTGCTGGCCGTGATCGTGGCGACGGCAACCGGGTCGTCGGGCGACTCGGTGACCGAGGACGCCCTCGACCCGGACACCGTGCTCGGCCTGCTGGCCAACAACCTGATCCTGGCCACGATCATCCCCGCCGCGGCGCTGGCCGTGCTGGTGGTGCACCAGGAACGTCCCGGCTTTCTGGCGTCGGTCACCGGCCGGGTGCGCTGGGGCATGCTGGCGCGGCTGGCCCCGCTAGCGCTGGCGGTCGTGCTCGTCTTCTACGGCCTCGGACTGCTGGTGCCCGGGGCCACGGACTCCGACGGCTCGGCACCGGCCACGGCCACCCTGGTCGGTCTGCTCGCTGTGATCCTGCTCACCACGCCGTTGCAGGCAGCCGCCGAGGAGGTCGGCTTCCGTGGGTACATCACCCAGGCGGTGTCGTCCTGGTTCGCCCGCCCCGTCGTCGGGATCGTGGTGGGTGGCGCCGTCAGCGCCGTGTGCTTCGCGCTGGCGCACGGGGTCCAGGACCCGTGGTTGTTCGCCGACCGGTTCTGCTTCGGGCTCGTCGCGTCCTGGCTGGCCTGGCGCACCGGCGGCCTCGAGGCGTCGGTGGCGCTGCACACCGCGAACAACCTGGTCAGCCTGGTGATCAGCGCGGCGACCGGAAGCCTGTCCGACTCGCTGACAGCCTCGTCGTTGGACTGGCGACTCGCCGCGTTGGACGTGACGATGATGGTCGTCTTCGCGCTGCTCGTCGACCGTCTGGTGCGCCGCCGGCCAGTGGCCACCAGGCGGGTTTTGTCCGCCACCGGCGCCGTCGGCTATCCTTTGCAGCGCCCGCCCACCCCGCCGCCAGCGGGGCGCGAGAACCCTTGGGGTATGGGGTAATTGGCAGCCCGACTGATTCTGGTTCAGTTAGTCTTGGTTCGAGTCCAGGTACCCCAGCTCGGCAGGGCCGGCGGAGCAGTCCGCTAGAGTTCTTGCTCGCGTGAGTCGCGTGTTCCGGCGGCAGCGCACCTTTCGTGGCCCCGTTGTGTAGCGGCCTAGCACGCCGCCCTCTCAAGGCGGTAGCGCGGGTTCGAATCCCGTCGGGGCTACCACGAGAACCCCCAGGTCATCGGCCTGGGGGTTCTGTCGTTCCCAGCCAGGACACGCGGCGTGGGCCGCTGGGCCTTGGGCCCGCGCCGCCCAACGGGGGATGGGACGACGCGGGCGCTCAATGGGGCCACCCGGCCTCTCCCCGGCGGAGGCCGGGTGGCGTAGGTCCCCTGCCAGGGACGAGCCAGTTGTGACCCGCCGGGCCGGCTGCAAACCCGCTGTCGCACCGATCTATCCTCGTGCGCCGGTGCGGCCCGCCTGACCCCCGCGGCGCGAGTGACAACAGATCGCCGCCGGGGGCAGGCTGTCCCACCGGGGGACGGTCCTCCACGCCGAGTCGCCGGCGTCAGCTATCCCGAAGGCGGCGACGCCCCGCGTCTGTCACTTCGAACGTCGGGGCGTCGTCGACCCCGGACGTGGGCACGATGCGGACGAGGTTGCCGCGGAGGAGCACCTCAAGAGCGACCTCCGGTCGATCATGGGACCGGCGCCGCCCCGAGGTGTCCACCGCACGCCGGGAATTCGCACCAGACCGTCTTGCCGATCGGCCGGTACTGCACTCCCCACTGGCAGGTGAGGGCGTCGATCAACGTGATGCCCCGGCCACCTATTGCGGACTCGCCTGACCGTGGCTGGCGCGGCATGTCGTCTGAGCAGTCGCTGACCTGGAGCAGCACGAGGCGCGCGCCCACCGACAACTCGACATCTATCGGGCGGGTGCCGTGGCGAACCGAGTTGGTCACCATCTCCGTCATGGCCAGGACCACTGAGTCGGGGTCGGCCGAGCCTGGTCGCTGGTCCATCCATGTTCGGGCCCAGCGGCGCAGGGCGCCCAGGTAGTTCGGGGGAAGGGGGTCGGTGAGCCGGCGGACTTCTCGATTCATGCTCAGTGCCCCCTGACTGGCGGTCGGCGAGTGGCGCTGCCGGGTCCGGGGCAACCGACGAACGATGTGTGTCCGTCCACTGCACTCGTCTCCCGCGCTACCGCCACGAAACGCTGCAATGAGCGCGGTGTCGTGGCGCCGGCCGTTCGGGCCCAGGTCGTCGCCGACCTGGGCCTTTGTCATGTGCTCAGCGAGAGAGCCGGTAGAACCGCCAGAACCCGAAGCCCTCGATGGGCAGGATCTCGAACGAGGTCAGCCCGGCCTCCTGCGCGTACCCACGCAGCGTGTCCGGTCGCATCACCGTGCCGGTGCCGACGCTGGGCGGGCTGGACATGCCGTCCGGCAGGCACACCAGCAGGCTGAAGCCGTACATGATGCGCTCGAGGTCGTCGCCCGGAGCAGAGAACGTCTCCGCGACCGCCTCGTCCATCACGACGACGAAGCCGTCGGGGGTCAGGGCGCGCTCGACGGCGGCCAGGACATCCACCGGCCGCGGCATGTCGTGCACGCACTCGAAGGCGAACACCGCGTCGTACGTCGCGTCGGTGAGCCCCGCAGCGTCGGCATGGGTGAAGGTCACCCGGTCCGCCAGCCCGGCACCGGCGGCGTTCTTCCGCGCCATGTCCACCGACCCGGCGTCCACGTCGATGCCGTCGATGGTGGCCTCCGGGTAGGCACGGGCCAGCGCGATGCTCGACCAGCCGCCGCCGCAGCCGACATCGGCGATCCGAGCCCCCGGCCGACTCAACGCGTCGTGCACGGACGGAGTCGCGGCCAAGGCGCCAGGCAGCTGGTGCTCGTACCAGGGTCGGTTCATGTCGGCCTGGGACTCGCGGGCGTCCGCGCCGAACTGCTTCCAGCCCACGCCACCGCCCGTGCGGTAGGCGTCCAACAGCGACGGCAGCTGGATCGCGGCCGAGGCGAACATCCGCGCGAACGGCGCAAGGTAGCTGAGGCTCGTCTCGTCGGTGAACACCTCGGCTGCGGCCGCGGGGATCGAGTACCGGCGCTCGGCGGGGTCCTCGTCGTCCTGGACCGTGAGCAGACCGGTGACCGCCTGCTGCTCCAGCCACTCCCGCGCGTACCGCTCATGGGTGCCGGTCCGACCCGCGAGCTCGGCGGCGGTGCAGGGTCCGTCCGCCGCCAGGCTGCGGTACCAGCCGAGGCGGTCGCCGAGGTAGATGGACAGGATGTCCGCGGCCCCGAGAGCGGCCTCGAAGATGCGCCCGCCCAGTGCCTCGACCTCATCGACCTGCTCGACCGTGTCCATACCCACCCCTCACGTCGACCGCCGGACCCCCGGCGGTGCGTCAGTGTCGACGGAAAACTGCCGGGCCTGCAAGGGGACTACAGTCCGAAACGACCCGAGGAGCGCCATGTCGTCCGAGGAAGAGAACAAGGCCCTGGTACGCCGGTTCTACGCCGAGATGGACGCGGGCAACCTCGACGCGATGGACGACCTGGTCGCAGAGGACTACCTCGACCACAACCCGCCGCCCTTCCCGGGGCTCGACTCGGGGCGGGCCGGGTTGAAGCAGGCGTTCCAGATCTTCTGGGACGCGACGCCGGGCCGGCACGAGATCGAGGACCAGGTCGCCGAGGGGGACAAGGTGGTCACCCGGCTGACGGCCTACGGCAAGCACGTCGGAGACCTTCCGGGCGGCCTGGCCGCGACCGGGCGCGACATCACCGAGTCGGCCGTGGCGATCCACCGGCTGCAGGACGGCCGGGTTGCCGAGCACTGGTCGGCCAGGGACGATCTCGGGCTCATGGCGCAGCTCGGCGTCGTCCAGCTGCCCGCACCCGGCTAGCCGTCTGGTTCGTCCAGCTCGCCCAGCTCGTCCAGCTCGTCCAGCAGGGCGGGCAGCGCGGCGTCCGGCACGTACCGCCACTGCGGCAGGTGGGCCACCGCGTAGAGGTGCTCGCGCACCTCCTGCTGGACGCGGAACGCCCCGAGCAGCCGGCTGTCCAGCAGGTCGCCGCGGCCGGCGTCGTCGATGCCGCTCCGGTAGGCGGTCAGGAAGGCGGCCTGGGCTCGCGGCACCCAGTCGAGCACGGTGCCGGCGTCGACCCCCGGCGTGCGGTGCAGCACCACCCG
>JAVEDA010000395.1 GCA_030841195.1 Actinomycetota bacterium
GGGTAGACGTTGAAGCCGCTGACGATGACCAGCTCCTTGCGCCGGTCGACGAGGAACAGGTCGCCGTCCTGGTCGGCGTACCCGACATCCCCGGTCGCCCACCAGCCGTCCGGGTCCGGCCCGCCGCTGCCGTCCGGCCAGTAGCCCGAGAACAGGTTCGCGCCGCGGACCCAGAGCTCGCCGGCGTCGTCGTCGAGGACGTCGGTGCCTCCCTCGTCGACCAGCCGGACCTCGACGCCCGGGATCGGCCGGCCGATCGACCCGGCCTTGACGACCGGGGAGGCCAGCGTGCTGGTGACCACCGGAGCGGTCTCGGTCAGGCCGTACCCCTCGCGGATCGTGATGCCCACCGCGGTCTGCACCTGCTCGAGCACGGCGGGCGGCAGCGAGGACGCCCCGGACGCCAGGATCCGGACGCCACGCAGCGCCTCGTAGAGCTCGGCGCCCGCCCAGGCGACGTACATCGGCGGGGCACCGGGGATGTTGGTCACGCCCTCGGCCCGCACAAGCGCGGCCGTGCCGACCGGGTCGAACCGCTCGACCAGGACCCCGGT
This sequence comes from Actinomycetota bacterium, assembly GCA_030841195.1. Taxonomy (GTDB): domain Bacteria; phylum Actinomycetota; class Actinomycetes; order JACCUZ01; family JACCUZ01; genus JAVEDA01. The sequence goes on from JAVEDA010000395.1 coordinate 555, forward strand.
GGCCGCCGTGGCGGCCACCATGCCGAGCCCGGTGTTCAGCCCGTAGATGTGGAACAGCGGCAGCACGAGCAGCACCACGTCGTCCTCGCCCATCGGGGTCGGCTCGAGGGCCAGGCACTGCTCGAGGTTCGTCAGCAGCGCCCGGTGGGTCAGCATCGCCGCCCGCGGCCGGCCGCTGGTGCCGGAGGTGAACATCAGCACCGCCAGGTCCTCGCCGCCGCGGTCAGCGGTGGGTGCTGCCGAGCCGCGCCCGGCCGCGGTCACCGCGTCCAGGCCGGCCGGGTCGATGTGCACCCGGTGGCTGCCGGCCACGGCGTCCTCCACCACGGTGAGGGTGGAGTCGTCGCAGAGGACGACCTTGACGTCGGCCTCGGCGAGCAGCCGCGCGATCTCCGGCGCGGTGTAGCCGATGTTCAGCGGCACCGCCACCAGACCGGCCCGGAGCACCGCGAAGTACGACGTGACGAAGGCAGGCGTGTTCGCCATCGCGAGGGCCACCCGGTCGCCCTCGTGCAGGCCGAGAGCGGTGCGCAGGCCGGCCGCGGTGGCGGCCACGTCGGCGTCGAGGGCCGACCAGGTCGTCGCAGTCCGGGAACCGACGGTGGGCAGGTGCACGAGGGCGACGCCGCCCGGCCGGCGGGCCGCTGCCGCCCGCACCAGGTCCGCGACGTTGGCCACTGCCGAAGTCTGGCACAGCGGAGCCCCTAGGCTGCGGCCCATGGTGCGGCTGCGGCGGTCCCGGGACGCGACCTCCGGCCCGGACCCCGACGCGGTCGTCGCGGGCGAGGCGTCGGCGGCTGCGGCCCAGGTCGAGGGAGCGCTGCAGGTGCCGTTAGACCCGCGCGCTGCGGCCTTCTTCGACGTGGACAACACGGTGATGCAGGGCGCGTCGATCTTCCACCTGGCCCGCGGTCTGTACGCCCGGGACTTCTTCACCGCTCGCGACATCGGCAAGTTCGCCTGGCGGCAGACCAAGTTCCGGGTCGTGGGCCGCGAGGACATGGGCAACGTGCACGAGGCCCGCGAGACTGCGCTGTCCTTCGCGGCCGGGCACACGGTGGCCGAGCTGACGACCATCGGCGAGGAGGTCTTCGACGAGGTGATGGCCACCAAGGTGTGGCCGGGCACCCGGGCCCTGGCGCAGATGCACCTCGACGCCGGCCAGCGGGTCTGGCTGGTGACGGCCACGCCGGTCGAGGTAGCCACCGTGATCGCCACCCGGCTGGGCCTCACCGGCGCACTGGGCACCGTCGCGGAGACCGAGGACGGCGTCTACACCGGTCGCCTGGTCGGCGAGATCCTGCACGGCGAGGCGAAGGCCGAGGCGGTCACGGCCCTGGCCCGCCGCGAGGGTCTCGATCTCGGCGCCTGCTCGGCGTACTCCGACTCCGCGAACGACATCCCGATGCTGTCCCTGGTCGGGCACCCGTGCGCGATCAACCCGGACTCCCGGCTGCGGGCGCACGCCCGCGAGCACGGCTGGCGGGTCCGTGACTACCGCACCGGCCGCAAGGCGGTGAAGGTCGGGGTGCCTACCGCCGCGGCCGCGGGCGCACTGGCCGGCGCGCTGGCCGCCGCCTCGGCCCGACGCAAGTCCCGCTGAGCGATTCAGGGGGATTTGGCCACTGATGGGCGCTCAGGTTACCGTCGGGTAGCCGCCCGAGACGTTCGTCACGTCCCGCGTCCGGGTAGGTGCCGCGTCACACCCGCTGCCGCCACGAAGGGGGACGCCGTGCGCGTCTTGCTCGCGCCCGTCGCGCTGCCCGACCTGCGCGGGCTCGTGCTGGCGATGGCGACGGCGGGCGGCACGGGAACGGTGCCGGCCCCTGGCGGCGCCCACGACGGCAGTCACCAGCCGGACGACCCGGAGCGGGACCGCGTCAACGCCCTGGTCACGCTGGCCCAGCGGGGCGACGCCGAGGCCTTCGGGCTCGTCTATGACCGGTACGTCGACCAGATCTACCGCTACCTCTACTACCGGGTGGGCTCCCACGCCCTGGCCGAGGACCTGACGTCGGAGACGTTCCTGCGCGCCTTGCGCCGGATCGACTCGTTCACCTACACCGGCAAGGACATCGGCGCCTGGTTCACGACCATCGCCCGCAACCTGGTCACCGACCACGTGAAGTCCAGCCGGTTCAAGCTCGAGGTGAGCACCGCCGACATGCTCGACGCCGATAGGGGCGACGACGGCATCGAGACCCAGGTCATCGAGCGGCTGCGGGACGCCGCCCTGCTCGACGCGGTGCGCCAGCTCAAGCCGGAGCAGCAGGAGTGCATCGTGCTGCGGTTCCTGCAGGGCCTGTCGGTGGCCGAGACGTCGGGAGTCATGGGCCGGTCCGAAGGCGCGGTCAAGCAGCTGCAGCTGCGGGCCGTGCGGGCTCTGGCCAAGCTGCTGCCGGAGCACGCGCGATGAGCCGCCGCGCCGTAACCCCGACCCGTCCAGGTCGTTGTCAGGTCGGCATCGTGGACGACGACCGGAGGGGGGCCGACCGATGACCATCGTGACGGCGGCCCGCCGGCGGCAGGCGGACGACCTGCAGGCGCTGCTCGACGGCGACCGGGCCAGCTCGCCCGCATCGGCCGCGGGGCTCGCCGACCTGGTGTCGCTCGCTCGGGCGCTGTCGCCGGTCGAGCATGCCCCCGACGACGCCTTCCGGGCCGCGTTGCGGGACCGGTTGGTCACCGAGGCGGCCGCGCGGGTGCCCGCACCCGTCGTACCGGCTGCGCGGGCCAGGCCCAGCGCCCCGTCCCGACTGCGCCAGCTGGTGGCAACGGTGGCGGTCGCCTCCGTCGTGGCCGGTGTCGGCGCGGCCGCGGCGAGCACCCGGGCGCTGCCCGGCGACACGCTCTACGGCCTGAAGCGCCAGATCGAGGCCGGCCAGCTCGCCCTGGCCCGGGGCGACCTGGGTCACGGGCGCGAGCTGCTCGAGCAGGCCGACGCCCGGCTCACCGAGGCCGAGCGGCTGACCGCAGGTGAGGACGGCAGCGACCCGGCCACCCGGGCCCTGGTCGGCCAGGCCCTGCGGGAGATGGCCGCGGACGTGACCGCCGGCGCCGCGGACCTGACCGAGGCCTACGAGGAGACCGGAAACGCGCAGGCGATGATCCTGCTCGACCGGTTCGTGCTCGACCAGCGCGAGCGGCTCCGGGACCTGATGGCCCTGCTCGACCCGAGCCTGCGGCCGCTGGCCCGGGCAATAGCCGACCAGCTGGCCCAGCTCGACGCGCAGGCCACCGCGGTGACCGGCGGGACAGCGCTGCCCGCGACCGCGCTCACGGCCGACGGTGACGGGTGGGCGGTCAGCCGCCGGCTGGACGCCAGCAAGGCCGCAGCAGCCGGGGGGGCCGCTAGCTCCACCGCACCGGTCGGTGGCGTCCTGGACGCGGTCGGCGAGGTCGCCGGCGACACGGTCGGCGGCGGCACGGTCGGCGGCGGCACGGCGACCGGGGGCAGCACCGGCAGCGGGTCCGGCGGCCTGGTGGGTGGTGTGGTCGGCGACCTGACCGGTGGGTCCACCAGCTCGAGCCCGGACACCCCGCAGCTGCTGCCGTCCTCGCTCCCGACCGTGTCGGTCGCGCCGCTGCCGACCAGCAGCCCGCTGGTGACCGACCCGGTGGGTGCGGTGACCAGCGCGGTGCCGTTGCCGTCGTCCAGCGTCCTGCCCAGCGTCAGCCTGTGTGTCCCTGTGCCACCTCTGACCGCCTGTTGATCTGTCGGCGGATGCCCGTAGCGTCCGCTGCATGGCCGACTTCCACCAGCAGGACCTCGCCGACTCCGCATTCGAGCAGGTCCACCTGCAGCGGGCCAGGTTCCACCAGGTCCACCTCAACGACGCCGACTTCAACGACGTCGACCTGACCGGCGCCCGGTTCCGCGAGGTCTTCTTCAAGGACGTCGTGATGCGCGGCGCCGGGTTCGTCAACGTGCGGATCGAGGGCGAGATCGAGGGCAGCCTGACCGTCAACGGCGTGGACGTCGCACCGCTGGTCCAGGCCGAGCTGGAGCGGCGCGAGCCCGACCTGGCGAAGATGCGACCCACCGACCCGGACGGGTTCCGGGACGCGTGGGACACCCTCGAGCGGCTGTGGGCCGCCACCGTCGAGCGCGCCCGGGCGCTGCCGGCGGCCGCGCTGCACGAGTCGGTCGACGGCGAGTGGTCGTTCATCGAGACGCTGCGGCACCTGTCGTTCGCGACCGAGTGCTGGCTGCTCCGCGCGATCCTCGGCGACCCCAGGCCATACGCACCCCTGTCGCTGAAGCCGCGGGACCTGATGCCCGGCACCGAGGGCGTGCCGGGCGACCGCGCCACGCGGCCGTCCCTGGACGAGGCCCTCGCACTGCGGCTGGACCGGCAGGCGGCGGTCCGCCGGTACGTCGACACCCTCGACGACGCGACCCTCGCCTCTGACACCGTCGCGGTCGAGGCCCCGGGCTGGCCGGAGCAGCGCAGCTACTCGGTGCGCGAGTGCCTGCTCACGAT
>JAVEDA010000420.1 GCA_030841195.1 Actinomycetota bacterium
AGAACGCGCGGTAGGCCAGCGAGTGACCGTCCAGCAGGAGCAGACGGTGACGAACTTTCTCGGGCTGCGGCTCGGTCTGCGCGTTCACGCGTTCGAGCCTAGTGCGCGCTGCTGACAGCGATTTCCGGCCCGCTGCCTACGATCGTGACCATGACGACACCGGATGTGCTGGACCTGGTCAACGGCATGGGCAAGGGCACCCTGGTCGAGCGGATGGGCATCGTGTTCACCGAGGCCGGCACCGACCGGGTGGTGGCCACCATGCCCGTCGAGGGCAACACCCAGCCCTACGGTTTGCTGCACGGAGGCGCATCTGTCGTGCTGGCGGAGACCCTCGGCTCGATCGGCTCGGCCCTGCACGCGGGGGCCGACCGGGTGGCGGTCGGCATCGAGATCAACGCCAGCCATCACCGGGCGGCCCGCGAGGGGCTGGTCACCGGGACCGCCACCCCGCTGCACCTGGGCTCGACGATGGCGTCCTGGTCGGTCGAGATCACCGACGAACGCGGTCGCGCCGTCTGTACCTCGCGGATCACCTGTCTGCTGCGCGACGCGGCACCCGGAGCCTGACGGCAGTACCGCTTTCCCGCCGTACGGCGGTCAGTCGCCGACGCGAGCGACGGCGGCCCGGACCCGGCGCAGCGAGCGACGGCGGGCCAACAGGTTGTCCGTCACCGAGCCGGCGCCGGTCGGGGCCAGCCGCCGCCGGAGCACGCTCACGGTGGCCGACCGCCGGACGACCACCGGCCCGAACCCCAACCGGGCGTAGAACCGCTGGGTCTCGCGCATCTGCGGCAGCACGCTGGTGATCACGTGCTCGGCGCCGACCTCGTCGGCGAAGGTGACCGCGGCAGCCAGCAGCGCCTTGCCGACACCACGGCGCCGGAAGCCGTCCTTGACGTGCAGGTAGTGGGCGTGGACCGACCGCTGGTCGAAGAGCGGCGCAAACGGGGCCGCGGTCAGCAGCATCATCCCGGCGACCTGACCGTCCACCTCCGCGACCAGCGCCCGAGCGGCCGGATCGTCGGCGATGACGGCCAGCCGCTCGCGCAGGCTGGCAGCGTCCGGTCCCGGGATCAGCCGCTCCATCCGGCCGCCGATGTCCCGCAGCTCCGCCCAGAGCTCCAGCAGGGCGGGGATGTCGTCGAGCGTGGCTGCTCGGACACACGCGGCCGGACGCGTCACTGGCCCTCCATCGCCTCACGGGACGCACCGCGGGTGCGCTCCTGGTCCTTCGACCCGAGAGACTGCCCCGCACAGCCGCGCCGGACCTTACGCCAGTCAACTACCTCCGCGCGAGATGATCAGCCAAGAAAGATCGAGACCCGACCCCGAGCCGACCCGGAGGTGCCCATGTTCCGCGGTGCCGGCACCCTGCTGAACGTGACGACCGTGCTCGTCGGCTCGGGCATCGGCGTGCTGCTCGGGAACCGGCTGCCCGGGCGTACCCGCGAGGTGGTCACGGACGGTCTGGGCCTGGTCACGCTGCTGGTGGCGGCCACCAGCGCCTCCTCGGTGCTCGATCCGGACCTGGCCGACGCGGTCGGGACCAGCGCGCCGGTGCTCATCGTGCTCGGGTCGGTGCTGATCGGCGGGATCTGCGGGTCGCTGCTGCGGGTCGAGGACCGGCTGGAGGGGATGGGCGACGCGATCCGGCGCCGGGTCCCGCACGGGCGCGGCGGCGACCGGGACCGCTTCGTCGAGGGGTTCGTCACCGCCTCGCTGGTGTTCTGCGTCGGCCCGCTGACGATCCTCGGGTCGCTGGACGACGGCCTCGGCCGCGGCATCGACAAGCTCGCCCTCAAGGCGACCCTGGACGGGTTCGCCTCGATCGCCTTCGCCGCCAGCCTCGGGTGGGGGGTGGCGGCCTCGGCGCTGGTGGTCCTGGTGGTGCAGGGCACCTTGACCCTGCTGGCGGCCCTGCTGGGTGATTTGCTCCCCGACGCCCAGTTGGCCGCGCTCACGGCGACGGGTGGCCTGCTGCTCGTCGGGGTGGGTCTCCGGCTGCTCCGGATCCGGTCTGTGCCGGTTGCCGACCTCCTGCCCGCCTTGGCCGTCGCACCACTGCTTGTGGCGATCGTCGCCGCGCTGCGCTGAGGTTCGCTAGGTTCGTCCCCGCCGGGACCAGCCCTGGGCACTATGCTCCCGGCGATCGGTGAGCCGACCCGCCCGCCCCCACGACCGGAGGTGCCCTGGTGCGCAGAAGAGTCGCCTTCTTCATGGCGGCGCTTGTCTCCGCCCTCGTCGTCGTGCTCGGCATGGGTGCCGGCGCGGCCCAGGCGGACGGCGAGTCCATCTTCGGGTTCCTGTTCCAGACCAAGAAGGGCGAACGGGTCGCCTACGAGGGTGTCGCGATCACTGTCAAGGGGCCGAGCGGGTTCTCGGACAAGGCGACGAGCGACAAGACCGGCCGCTGGACCGTCGACGTGCCGGGGCCGGCGACCTACACGGTGAGCATCGACACCAAGGGCCTGCCGAAGGGCGTCAACCTCACCGACGAGAGCAAGAAGTCGCTGAAGGTGCCGGTCCTCGTCGACCAGGACAAGCCGGTGCTGTTCCCGCTCGGCAAGAGCACCCGGGTGATCGAGAGCAAGTGGAGCCAGGCGGCCCAGCTGATCGCCGAGGGCTTCCGATTCGGCCTGATCCTGGCGCTGGCCGCGGTCGGGTTGTCGCTGATCTTCGGGACCACCGGCCTGACGAACTTCGCCCACGGCGAGCTGGTGACCATCGGCGCCCTACTCACCTGGTGGATCAGCACCGGCAACCTGCCGAAAATCCTGCCGGACTTCGGCGGCTTCCAGTTCTTCCCGGCAGCCGCGCTCGCCCTGGTGATCTGCGGCCTGATCGGCTGGGCGAACGACGCCTGGCTCTGGGCGCCGCTGCGTCGTCGAGGGACCGGGTTGATCGCCGCCATGATCGTGTCGATCGGGCTGGGCATCTTCCTGCGCTACTTCTTCCTGAACCTCTTCACCGGCAACACCAGGCAGTTCCCGGACTACCAGGGGGCCAAGGGCATCGACATCGGGCCGATCAGCTTGGCCCCGGTCGACTACTGGTCGATGGCGGTGGCGATCGTGGTCCTGATCGCGACGATCCTCGCCCTGGTGCGCACCCGGATCGGCAAGGCGACCCGAGCCGTAGCGGACAACCCGGCGCTGGCCGCTGCCTCGGGCATCGACGTCGACCGGGTCATCCGGGTGGTGTGGGTCGCGGGCGCCTTCCTGGCCGGTCTGGCGGGGGTCCTGCTCGGGCTCGCCCAGGGCATCACGTTCAAGATGGGCTTCCAGATCCTGTTGCTGATCTTCGCGGCCGTGACCTTGGGCGGTCTCGGCACGGCGTACGGCGCCCTGGTCGGCAGCCTCGTCGTGGGCATGTTCATCTCGGTGTCGACCCTGTGGATCCCACCCGAGCTGAAGAACGTGGGAGCGCTGGGCATCCTGATCGTGATCCTCCTGGTCCGGCCGCAGGGCATCCTCGGCCGCGCGCAGCGGGTCGGCTGAGAGAGGCGGGAGCAGACCGTGGACTGGACCCGGATCATCGTCAACGCCCTCGAGGCCGCCGTCGGCCTGCAGACGGTCGTGTTCGCCCTGGCTGCCATCGGCCTCAACGTGCACTTCGGCTACACCGGGCTGCTCAACTTCGGTCAGTCCGGCTTCCTCGCGGTCGCGGCGTACGGCATGGCCGTGACGGTGCAGACCTTCGACCTGTCGCTCTGGCTCGG
>JAVEDA010000446.1 GCA_030841195.1 Actinomycetota bacterium
GCCGGCGTTGCCCGCGACGACCGTGGTGACGTGGTCGCGCTCGATCACCAGGGCACGTGGCTCCGGGTCGCCGCCCTCGACCCGGCGCCAGGTGGCGCTCCCGATCACGACGTTGCCCGCGCGCTCACCACCGTCGGCGAACTGACGGACGAAGGACGCCGGGCTGCCGTCGCTCTGCTCGAGCGCGGCGTAGTCGTCGGCCGGCGTCACGAAGCCCACGTGCCAGGTCACGGCCGGGCCCGCGCTGGTGGTGCGGGCGCTGGTCGGCACCCAGGAGTCTGGCAGCGCGATCGGCGCGAGCACGTCGTAGCGCGCCTGGTCCTGGGCCTGGGCGAGCACCCCGCTGTAGTCGAACCGGCGAACCTCGGAGTCGGGGTGCGGCCGAGCGTTCAGGGCGACCACGACGAAGACGAGCACCAGCACGGCGAGCAGCGAGCGCACCATGTCGCCGGTCGTCTCGAAGCCACGCCGCTTCGCCCTGCCGTCACCGGTCGTCGTCACGGACCCATCCTCGCCGACGGCGCCCCCGCGGCGGCGGTCAGGCCGGATACACGACGATCTCCGTCGCCTTGACCGTCGCCCACACCTCGCCGCCAGGCCGCAGGCCCAGCTCGGCCACCGCCCACGGGGTCACCTCGGCCACGACAGGGATCTCGCCGTCCAGCGCGACCCGCACGGTGTCGCCGTGCGACTCCACCGAGGCCACCCGGGCCGGCCAGCAGTTCCGCGCGCTGCTGTCCGGCCTGGAGCGGTGCAGCGCCACCGCGTTGGGCGCGAACGAGACGAACACGTCGCCGTCGGCATGGCCGGCCGAGGTCACCGTCGACCCGCCCGCCAGGTCGACCCGGCCACGCACCGCGAAGCCGCGCAGCAGGTTCAGCCCGACCAGCCTGGCCACGTAGTCGGTTCGTGGATGCGCGGCCACCTCCCTCGGCGCCCCCGACTGCACGACCCGGCCGTTCTCGACCACGACCAGCCGGTCGGCCAGCACCATCGCATCGAGGGCGTCGTGGGTCACGACCACCGTGGCGCCGTCGAACGACGCCAGATGACGTCGCAGGTCCGCTCGCACTTCGAGCCGGGTGGCCGCGTCCAGCGCCGCCAGCGGCTCGTCGAGCAGCAGCAGCCGCGGCTCGGCGGCCAGCGCCCGCGCGAGCGCCACCCGCTGCGCCTGCCCGCCGGAGAGCTGGCGCGGCTTTTGGCCGGCGTGCTCGACCAGCCCGACCCGGGCCAGCCAGTCGTCCGCCCGCTCGCGGGCCTCCCGGCGCGCGATGCCGCGGGCGCGCAACCCGAAGGCGACGTTCTCCCGCGCGGTCAGGTGCGGGAACAGCAGGTAGTCCTGGAAGACGACGCCGACCTGGCGCTCGTCCGGCTCGAGCCGGACCCGGCCGACGGTGTCCTCGACCACCGTGCGGCCGAGCCGGACAGTCCCGTCGTCCAGCGGCAGCAGGCCCGCCAGGACCCGGAGGGCGGTGCTCTTCCCCGCGCCGTTGGGGCCGAGCAGGGCGACCACCTCGCCGGGCTGCACGGTCAGCGCGAGGTCGAGGTCGAAGTCGCCGCGGCGCACCCGGAGGTCGGCGGACAGCGTCGAGCCGCTCACGCCGACGTCGTGAGCCACCGCTCCCGCAGTCCGGCGAGCACGGCGACGGACACGACGAGCAGCACCAGGGACAGCGCCACTGCCGCGGCCGGGTCCTGCTGCAGCGTGATGTAGACCTCGATCGGCATCGTCCGGGTGGTGCCGGGGAAATTGCCGGCGAAGGTGATCGTGGCGCCGAACTCGCCGAGTGCCCGGGCCCAGCACAGGACCGACCCCGCGGCGACCCCGGGAGCGACCAGCGGCAGTGTGACCCGGCGGAAGGTGTACCACCGGCTGGCGCCGAGGGTCGCGGCTGCCTCGTCGTACCGGCGGTCGGCACCGCGCAGCGCCCCCTCGACCGCGATGACCAGGAACGGCATGGCCACGAACGTCTCGGCCACCACCACGGCTGCGGTCGTGAACGGCAGCGTGATGCCGAAGATCTCGTCCAGCGGCCGCCCGACCAGGCCGCGCCGGCCCAGTGCAGCGAACAGCGCGACACCGCCGACGACCGGCGGCAGCACCAATGGCACGGTCACCGCCGCGCGCAGCAGCGAGCGCCCAGGGAAGTCGCCACGAGCCAGCACCCACGCCAGCGGCACCCCCAGCACGAGCGACACCGCCGTGGCGAGGGTGGCGCACATCAGGGACAGCCGGAGCGCCTCGATCGACGTGTCACGGCTCAGCACGTCGCCGAGCGTCGACCACGGGGTGCGGACCAGCAGCCCGATGACCGGCACCACCAGGAAGAGCACGGCCACCGTCGCCATCGGCACCAGGACGGCGGGCAGTCCTGTCGTACGCCGGGAAGGGCGCGCGCCGACGCCGCGACGGGTGCTCACGGCAGTTGGAAGCCCGCCTCGGTGAGGACCTTCTGCCCGCCCGCCGACAGGACCAGGTCGACGAAAGCCCTCGCCGTCGCGGGTTTGCGCGCGTCGGCCAGCACAGCGATCGGGTAGTCGTTGACCGCGCCGGCCGCCTCCGGGAAGTCGATGCCCTCGACCTTGTCGCCCGCCGCGATGACGTCTGTCTTGTAGACCAGCGCCGCGTCGACCTCACCGAGGGTGACCTTGGCGAGAGTCGCCTTCACGTCGGCCTCCAGCGTGTCCGGCGCGGGCGTCACCTTGGCCGCCGCGAAGACCTTGTCGGCCGCGACGCCGCACGGGACCTCCGGAGCGCACAGCGCGATGGTGAGGTCCTTCTTGGCGAAGTCGGCAAGCCCGGTGACCTTGGCCGGGTTCCCCGCAGGCACCGCGATCTCCAGGGTGTTGCTGACGAACGTGACCGGCTGGCCGGCCGTATCGCCGGCGTCGGAGACCTGCGCCATCGTTGCCGGGCTCGCGGAGGCGAACACGTCGGCCGGCGCGCCCTGCTCGATCTGGGTCGCCAGCTCGGAGCTCGCTGCGAAGCTGAACGACACCGTCGTGCCTGGGTGCTCGGCCTCGAACGCCTTGCCCAGAGCCGTGAAGGACTCGGTGAGCGACGAGGCCGCGAGCACCACGATCTTCCCCGAGGGACCCTTCGAGCCGGATCCGGCGTTGTCGTCACCGCCACAGCCGGCCAGGGCACCGAAAGCGAGGGACACCGCGACGGCGACGCGGGCCACCCGACGTACGGGGAACGGCACGGTCATCGGCGAGCCTCCGGGATCTCGACGACGACGTTGGTGGACTTCACGGCGGCCACCGCGACGACACCCGGCTCCAGCCCGAGCTCGTCGGCGGCCTCGCGACTCATCAGGGACACGACGCGGTGCGGTCCGGCCTGCAGCTCGACCTGGGCCATCACGCCGTCCTTGGTGACCTTGGTGACGATGCCGCGGAACCGGTTGCGGGCCGACTGGGCCACGACCGGCCCAGCCTCATTGACGTCGGCCAGCCGGACCGCCGCCTCGGCCAGAACCCGGCCGTCGACGCCCTGCCGACCCGACGGCAGCCGAGTCGTCTCCAGCCGGCCTGCCTCCGCCCAGCGGCGCACGGTGTCCTCGCTGACCCCGAGCAGCAGGGCGGCTTCGGCAATCTTGAGCACGGCCATGACACGCGACCTTACCGCCGCATCTGCGGGTCGGGGAAGCCCGCCGGGAGCCGCACCTGCGGCTATGTTGTCGACCAGCATCGTCGCTAGGCTCGCGAGCAGCAGAACGCACGCCGACGAGGGAGCCGTACCGATGACCGAGACACCCGGCCCGACGAGCGTCCCCCCCTCGCTGGCGCCGCCGGTGGAGGCGCCCGACCGCAACCTCGCCCTCGAGCTGGTGCGCGTCACCGAGGCCGCTGCCATGGCTGCCGGGCGCTGGGTCGGCCGGGGCGACAAGAACGGCGCGGACGGCGCGGCCGTCAACGCGATGCGCCAGCTCATCGGCACCGTGACCATGGACGGCATCGTGGTCATCGGCGAGGGCGAGAAGGACGAGGCGCCGATGCTGTTCAACGGGGAGCGCGTCGGCGACGGGACCGGTCCCGAGTGCGACGTCGCGGTCGACCCGATCGATGGCACCCGGCTGGCGGCCCTCGGCATGGGCAACGCTCTGTCGGTGCTCGCGGTCTCGCCCCGCGGGTCGATGTTCGACCCGTCGGCAGTGTTCTACATGGAGAAGCTGGCCACCGGACCGGACGCGGCCGACGTCGTCGACATCCGGCTGCCCGTCGCCGAGAACGTACGCCGGGTGGCGAAGGCCAAGCGGGAGTCGCCGTCCGACGTGACCGTCGTGATCCTCGACCGGCCGCGGCACGCGGAGATGGTCGAGGAAGTGCGCTCCACCGGCGCCCGGATCGTGTTCATCACCGACGGCGACGTCGCCGGCGCCATCATGGCCGCGCGCGAAGGCACCGGGCTCGACCTCCTGGTCGGCATCGGCGGCACACCGGAGGGCATCATCGCGGCCTGCGCGATCAAGACGCTGGGCGGCGTCATCCAGGGCCGGCTGTGGCCGGCCGACGACGACGAGCGGCAGAAGGCGATCGACGCCGGCCACGACCTCGACCGGGTCTTGGTCACCGACGAGCTGGTGCGCGGCGAGGACGTGTTCTTCGTCGCCACCGGCGTCACCAACGGCGAGATGCTCAAGGGCGTCCGGTACGGCGGGGGCGGCACCGTGCGCACGCACTCGATCGTGATGCGCTCCCGCAGCGGCACCATCCGAGTGGTCGAGAGCGAGCACCGGCTGGACAAGCTGAAGGCCTACTCCGCGATCGACTTCGAGCACGCGCGCTAGGAGCCGGCGCCGACGACCTCGCGGACGGCGTCGACCACGCTGCCCGGCTGGTCCCGCTGGATCTCGTGCCCGGCCCGGTCGACGGTCTGCATCCGACCGAGCGACGAGAGCTCGGTCCACTGCTGCTGGCCACCGGTCCAGGCCGAGTCGAGCGCGGCCGCCACCCGCGGCCGCAGGTCGCCGTAGTCACTGACGCTTCGGGTCAGGACGACGAGCGGCACCGCACCGAGCACCGGGAACGCCGTGGCCTCGGCGAGCGCCGACCCGGCGGCGAGGTGCTCGGTGTTGTCCCGCGGCGACAGCAGCCGCTCGAGGTCGGCCCGCAGCGCCGCCGCCTGGCCGGTGGCGTTCGACGGAACCAGCTGCAGCGCCGTGTCCAGGTACCCGGGCGGAGTGGCGTCCACCAGCACCAGGCCGGCGAGGTCGTCGTCGTGCCCCTCGGCCCAGGTCGTCGCGACGACGCCGCCGATGTCTTGCGCGACGAGCACGACCGGCCGCCGCAGCCCGAGGGCGGACATCACGGCATCCAGCTCGTCGGCCAGGTCGACGACCGTCTGCCGCCGGGGCGGCGGGTCACTGTGCCCGACCCCCAGACGGTCGTAGGCACAGACCCGGGTGGTGGCACTGAGCCGCTTCTGCACCTCATCCCACGCGGTCACCGGAGAGTCGTAGCCGGACACGAGCAGGACAGTGGGATCGCTCTTGCTGCCGGCGCACCGGGTGGCCACCCGGTGGCCGTCGACCGTGACCGGCTGGACCGCCGTCAGGGCTGCCAGCGGGGCTCCACCGCCACGGGCCCGGGAGACCTCGTCATCGCCCACCAGCCCGCAACCGGCCACCGACAGCGACGCCGCCAGCACCACGGCTACCACTGCCGGTAGCCGTCCCGTCAGTCCCCCGACTGTCATCCGACCGGCCCGCGGCCCTAGCCGGCGTGGTGGCGCTGCTGCTCGTGCAGCTCGTGCTGGTGCAACGCGTCGCCGCAGTGCACGGGGTCCTCCAGCGCCTCCACGTCGTCGTCCAGGTGAGCCGCGTCGGCCTGCGGCGGCTGTGGTTCACCCTCGGTGGTCATGGCCTGACCGTACGCCAGTCGGGCGGGGTACGGGGCACGACGCCGCAGTCGGTTCTGCACCCGGCATACCCTGGGACGATGACCGAGTTCGCCTACTCCGACCTGCTCCCGCTGGGGCCGGACGAGACCGAGTACCGGCTCGTCACCGACGAGGGGGTCGAGACGTTCGAGGCAGGCGGTCAACGGTTCCTCCGGGTCGACCCGCTCGCCCTGACCCGGCTCACCGACGAGGCGATGCACGACATCGCCCACTACCTGCGGCCGGCGCACCTGGCCCAGCTACGCCGCATCGTCGACGACCCGGAGAGCAGCGGCAACGACCGGTTCGTGGCGTTGGACCTGCTCAAGAACGCCAACATCGCGGCCGCCGGCGTGCTGCCCATGTGCCAGGACACCGGAACGGCGATCGTCATGGGCAAGAAGGGCGAACGGGTCGTCACGGGTGGCGACGACGCGGCCGCGATCAGCCGCGGGGTGTACGACGCGTACTCGCGACTCAACTTGCGCTACTCGCAGCTGGCCCCGCTGACGATGTGGGACGAGACGAACACCGGCTCCAACCTGCCTGCCCAGGTCGAGATCTACTCGACCCCGTCTGGCAACGACCCGACCTACCAGTTCCTCTTCATGGCGAAGGGCGGCGGCAGCGCGAACAAGTCCTTTCTCTACCAGGAGACGAAGGCGGTCCTGAACCCCGACGCGATGCTGCGCTTCCTGGACGAGAAGCTGCGCGCGCTCGGCACCGCGGCCTGCCCGCCCTACCACCTGGCGGTCGTGGTCGGCGGGACCAGCGCGGAGTACGCCCTCAAGACCGCGAAGTACGCGTCCGCGAAGTACCTCGACGAGCTGCCCACGAGCGGGTCGCCGACAGCGCATGGCTTCCGTGACCTCGAGCTCGAGGCCCAGGTGCTCGAGCTGACCCGGGGCTTCGGCATCGGTGCGCAGTTCGGCGGCAAGTACTTCTGCCACGACGTACGCGTCGTGCGACTGCCCCGGCACGGCGCCTCCTGCCCGGTCGCGATCGCGGTCTCCTGCTCGGCGGACCGGCAGGCCCGCGGGAAGATCACCGCGGAGGGCGTCTTCCTGGAGCAGCTCGAGACGGACCCTGCGCGGTTCCTGCCGGACACCACCGACGAGCACCTCGACGACGCGGGCGAGGCGGTGCGGATCGACCTCAACCGGCCGATGGACGAGATCCGCGCCACCCTGTCGACGCTTCCCGTCAAGACCCGGCTGTCGCTGTCCGGACCGCTGGTGGTCGCGCGCGACATCGCGCACGCGAAGATCAAGGAGCGGCTGGACGCCGGCGAGCCGATGCCCTCCTACCTGCGGGACCACGCGGTCTACTACGCCGGGCCGGCCAAGACACCCGAGGGCTACGCGTCCGGCTCGTTCGGCCCGACCACCGCCGGGCGGATGGACTCCTACGTCGCACAGTTCCAGGAGGCGGGCGGCTCGTTCGTCATGCTGGCCAAGGGAAACCGCAGCGCGCAGGTCACCGAGGCGTGCAAGCGGTTCGGCGGCTTCTACCTCGGGTCGATCGGCGGCCCCGCGGCCCGCCTCGCCCAGGACTGCATCAAGAGCGTCGATGTCGTGGAGTACGCCGACCTCGGCATGGAGGCGGTCTGGAAGATCGAGGTCGAGGACTTCCCGGCGTTCGTGGTGGTCGACGACAAGGGCAACGACTTCTTTGCCGAGACCTTCCGACCGGTGGCGCTCACCATCGGCCGCCCGCTTGCCTGACGGGAGCGGGCCGTGACCGCGCCAGAGCGGGACGAGCTGGCGGGCGGCGGCGACCGCGACCCCGTCCGGCTCCCGACCTGGGTCAGCATGGCGGGACTCGCCCTTGCTGTGCTCGTGGGCTGGTTCGTCGTCGCCCGGACCAGCGGCGGCGACGACCCGGCCGCGTCGGCGCACCGCACACCCACTCCATCGACCGCGTCGGCCGACGAGCCGAGGGTCGCGCCGCCGCAGCCGGTCAACACCGGCTACCCACCGCTGGAGGGGCCGCTGCGGCAGACCGGGGACCTGTGCGTGCAGGTCCCGACTCGCCGCACCATGATCGTGGAGTTCGAGGTGGAGAACGCCGCCCTGGACCCGGTCGAGGTGCTGTCGCTGTCGGCGCACCTGCCGATCGGCGGGCTGGACCCCACGGGTGGCAAGGTGCCGGCCCGCTCCCTCTGCGGGCGCCCAGTCGATCCCGCCACCAGCACCGTGCTCCAACCCGGCGAGCGGGTACCCGTGTCCCTCGGGTTCAAGCTCCCGCCGGAGTGCCCGGCGCCCTATCCGGTCTATGCGGACGTCGCGGTGGCCGAGCAGGGTTCGACCTCGACCACGCAGCGGCTGGCCCTGCTCAACGACCTCGGGGGCTACGACTTCGCCTCCTGCCACACCCCGTAGCCCTAGTCGACGAGGTAGCGCTCGGCGATCTCCGCGGCCTCGTACCGGCTCGGGACCTCGAGCTTGCGCAGGATGTTCGACACGTGCACGCTCGCGGTCTTGGTGCTGATCACGAGCGCCTTGGCGATCTCGCCGTTGGTGCGGCCGGCGGCCAGGTGGCCGAGGATCTCCCGCTCCCGGGCGGTCAGGTCGGCACCGACACCGGCGACGCCGGCGGGCATCCGTCGCGGCGGCCGCAGGTCGATGCGGGTACGCCGGGCAAGGGACTCGATCTCGGCGAGCAGCGGTGCGGCGCCCAGCCGTCCGGCGTCGGCGTGGCTCAGCCGCAGGCTCTCGGCGGCAGCCGCGAGCGAGCGCTCGGCCACCTGCGCCTGGGACAGCCGCCACCGGGCGTAGGCCAGCAGGTACGCG
>JAVEDA010000099.1 GCA_030841195.1 Actinomycetota bacterium
TCGGGGACCCGGCCTCGCGGACCCGGCCCGCCGGACCCACGCCGTCGGCCAGGTCCCGCTCGGTCGTGGGGCACATGCAGACCGCTGTGCCGCTGGTACCCAGCAGCTCCACGTCGCCGTCGGTGAGGTGCGTGGCGTGCACGGCCGTCGTCCGCGGGCCTAGCGCGCCGTGGTCGTGCAGCAGGCCGGTGGGCGTCACGCCGTACGCCGCCAGGCACGCCTCGTTCTCGCGCTGCTGCTCCGACACGTGCACGTGCAGCGGCGCCGCGTGGTCGGCCGACCACTCCACGACCGTCGCCAGCTGGTCGGCCGGCACGGCGCGCACCGAGTGCACGGCGGCGCCGACGACGACGTCAGGTGCCGCGTCGAGGGCGGCCTGCAGCGCGTCGACCCGGGCCGCCCAGCCCGCGGCGTCGGCGTCGCCGAACCGGCGCTGCACCCCGTCCAACGGCTCGCCGATGCCGCCGGTGAGGTAGCACGTGTCGAGCAGGGTTAGCCGAAGGCCTGCCTCGCGCGCGGCCTGCACCAGTGCGTGTCCCATCGCGTTCGGGTCGTCGTACGGGCTGCCGTCCGGGGCGTGGTGCAGGTAGTGGAACTCCCCGACCCGGGTGATGCCCGCGAGCACCATCTCGCCGTACGCCGCGCGGGCCAGCGCGAGGTAGGACTCGGGGTCGAGACGGGCGGCGACGGCGTACATCTGCTCCCGCCAGGTCCAGAACGAGCCGCGGCCGCCGGTGTCGCGCTGGGTGCGACCGCGCAGCGCCCGGTGGAACGCGTGCGAGTGCGCGTTCGCGAAGCCGGGCAGCAGGAGGCCGGGCAGGTGCTCGGCCCCGGCAGCGCCCGTGCCTTCGGTGACCTGGGCGATGCGCCCGTCCTCGACCTCCACGGTGACGTCGCGGCCGAGGCGGCCGGGCGGCAGCCAGGCGAGATCGGCGTGGTACGTCGTCACGGGCGGGCCGCGGTGAGGTGGGCCAGCACGGTCGCCAGGGCGTCGACCCCGGCATGGCAGTCGTCGACCTCGGCGTGCTCGGCCGGCGAGTGGCTCACGCCGGTCGGGTTGCGCACGAAGAGCATCGCCGCCTCGACCCCCGCGGCAGCCAGGATGCCGGCGTCGTGGCCGGCCGCGGTCGCCAGCACGGGGACACCGCCGAGCAGGCCGGTGAGACGGTCGCGCAGGGTGGCGTCGAAGGCAACCTCCGCGGTCCAGGACTCCTCGACCGCGTCGACCGCGGCCGCGGCTGCGACCTCGGCGACGACGGCCCGGACATCGGCCTCGACGGCGCCACGGGCGTCGAGCCAGGCGCGGACCCGGGACGGAATGGCGTTGGTGCCGTTGGGCGCCACGGCGACCCGGCCGATGGTCGCGACCGCGCCGTGCTCGATGGCCGCCTCGCGCGCGGCCAGGACCGCCGCCGCGAGCCGCAGCATCGGGTCGTCCCGGTCCTCCAGCCGGGTGGTGCCGGCGTGGTTGGCCTCACCGGCCAGGTCGAGCAGCCACCGTCCGTGCGGCCAGATGGTGCTCGCGACCCCGACCGGTGCGCCGACGTCGACGAGAGCGCGGCCCTGCTCGACGTGCAGCTCGACCAGCGTGCCCACGCGGCGCAACGTCTCGTCGTCGCGGCCGAGGTGCGTCGGGTCGTGGCCGGCGCTGCGCATCGCGTCGGCCAGCGTCGTCCCGTCGGAGTCGGTGAGGTTGCGTGCGCGGTCGGCGTCGAGCGCGCCGGTCAGCAGCCGCGACCCGGCGCAGGCGATGCCGAAGCGGGCGCCCTCCTCGTCGGTGAAGCTCGCCACGGCGAGCGGGCGGCCGGGGACGAGGCCGCGGTCACGCAGCCGGTCGAGCGCAGCGAATGCGCTGACGACTCCCAGCGGCCCGTCGTAGGCCCCGCCGTCCGGCACCGAGTCGAGGTGGCTTCCGGCGACGACGCCCGGGCCGTCGGCGTCCGGGTCGCCCCACCACGCCCACTGGTTGCCGTTGCGGTCGACCACGAGGTCCAGCCCGCGCCGCGCAGCCTCGGCGGCGAACCACTCCCGGCAGGCGAGGTCGGCGGGCGTCCAGGCGTGCCGGCGGTACCCGCCGGTGGCGCCGTCGCGCCCTACCGGCAGCAGGTCGGCCCACATGCCGTCCATGGACGCGTGGCTCACGCCGGACACCCTAGGTGGCAGGATCGGGCCCTCTCGAGGATGGCTGCCCGCCGGCGGTCGTCCCCGCCGGACCCGAGGAGTGCGATGCGCCTGCTGCTGATCGGGGCGCCCGGCTCCGGCAAGGGCACCCAGGCGGTGCGCCTGGCGGAGCACTTCGGGATCACCCACATCTCCAGCGGTGACCTGCTGCGCCAGCACGTCACCGACGACACCGCCTTCGGCCGGCAGGTGCGGGAGTTCGTCTCGCGCGGCGACCTGGTGCCTGACCAGATGGTGCTCGACATGCTGCGCAAGCCGATCGTCGAGGCCAGCGCCAAGGGCGGGTACGTGCTGGACGGCTTCCCGCGCACCGTCGAGCAGGCCGAGATCGCCTACGAGACGGCGCGCACCCTGGGCGTCGCGGTGCAGATCGCGGCGTACCTCGAGGTGGGCCGGCCCGAGCTGGTCCGGCGGCTGCTGGCCCGCGGCCGCGGCGACGACGACACCCAGGCGGTGATCGAGCACCGGCTCGAGGTCTACGACCAGAAGACCATGCCGATGGTCGACTACTACGCGCAGCGCGAGCGGTTGGTGACGGTGAACGGTGCCCGCCCGGCCGACGAGGTCACCTGGTCGCTCGTCGTGCAGCTGCAGAAGAGCCGGCGAGCCCTGCAGGACGGCTGAGCCCCGCGAGCACCGCGCGGGCATACGCCGACGCCGGCTCGCTGCCCGTCGTCCGCCGCTGCGCCCCGTCGTTCTCGACGACGACCGCGAAGCCGTCGGCCGTCCGCTCCAGCCGCACGAAGGCAGCACCGAGAACGGCCCGCAGTTGGTCCTCGGCCGGCAGCCACAGCGCGTCGTCCTGGTCGAGCGAGTCCAGCGCCCACTCGGTCGTGCCGTTGAACCCGATGACCGGGCCGGTGGGGAAGTGGTGGATCTCCACGGTCATGTCGCTCAGGACGAACACCTGGTCGTCCATCCCACGGTCGACGACGACGAACCGGTCGCCGGACGTGGGTTCCCAGGGCAGCCCGGCATCGCGCAGTGCCCGGGCGAGCTCGACGCTGATCACGAGACCGACGGTAGCCCGCTTAGCCTGAGCCGGTGGCGCAGGTCCGGGTCGGCATCTCGGGGTGGAACTACCCGCCGTGGCGGGGTGTGTTCTACCCGCCGGGGCTGCCGCACCGACTCGAGCTGGAGCACGCCGCCAGCCGGCTGGGGTCGATCGAGATCAACGGCTCGTTCTACGCGTTGCAGAAGCCGGAGAGCTACCGCGCGTGGCACGACCGGACTCCGGCCGACTTCCTCTTCTCGGTGAAGGGCGGTCGCTTCGTCACCCACATGAAGAAGCTGCGCGGCGTCGAGACCCCGCTCGCCAACTTCTTCGCCTCCGGCCTGCTGGCCCTCGGTCCGAAGCTCGGCCCACTGCTGTGGCAGCTGCCGCCCAACCTCGGCTTCGACGAGGAGCGGCTGGCCCAGTTCTTCGCGCTGCTGCCGCGCACGACGGCAGCCGCCGCCGTCCAGGCGGCCGGGCACGACGAGAGGCTCGAGGACCGCGCCTGGCTGACCACGGACGCCGACCGGCCGTTGCGGCACGCGCTCGAGGTGCGGCACCCGACGTACGAGAACCCGCGGTTCCTGCCGCTCCTGCGCGAGCACGACATCGCCGTGGTGACCGCGGACACGGCGGGGAAGTGGCCGCTGATCCTGCAGCCCACCACCGACCTGGCCTACGTCCGGCTGCACGGCGACCAGGAGCTGTACACGAGCGGCTACTCCGACCAGGCGCTCGACGTGTGGGCGGCCCGGGTGGCGGCGTGGCGCGACGAGGGCCGTGACGTCGTCGTCTACTTCGACAACGACGTCAAGGTGCACGCGCCCTACGACGCGCAGCGGCTGGCCGCCCGGCTGGGCCTCGGACCCGAGCCGGGGCCGGGGCCGGCTTGACCGATCGAGAAATACTTGTATGCTGCATCCAGTTAGATGAGACATGCAACCAGTTGTGAGGACCCCGTGACCATCAGCCCCGACTCGGTCGGCGCCCTGAGCGAGCAGGTGCTGCGCATCCAGCGGGCGTTCGCCTCGATGCGCCAGCAGCTGGCCGCGACCGGCAGCACCAGCGGCGACGGTGTGGAGTGGGCGGCCTACCGGCTGCTCTTCCAGCTGGTGCAGGACGGTCCGCAGCGAAGCTCGGCTCTGGCCGAGACGGCCTGCGTCGACCCGTCCACGGTCAGCCGCCAGGTGGCCCAGCTGGTCAAGGCCGGCCTGGTCGAGCGGCAGTCGGACCCCGGCGACGGGCGGGCCGCGCTGCTGGTCTCGACCGAACGCGGCCGGGACGCCTACGCGGCCAAGGTGGAGCACCGGCAGCGAATGTTCGCCCGGGTCCTTGAGGGCTGGTCCGTCGACGACGTCGACGGCCTGACCGCTCTCCTGACCCGCTTCAACGACAGCATCGTCGAGCAGCGCACATCGCTGACCGACCTCACCCAGAGCCACGCCTCCAAGGAGCACGTTTCATGAGCACCCACCCCGCCCCCGCGAAGGCGGTGTCCGGCGAGCTGAGCCACCGGCAGATCATGACGATCCTGTCCGGCCTGATGGCGGGCATGTTCCTCGCCGCGCTGGACCAGACGATCGTGGCCACCTCGATCCGCACCATCGCCGACGACCTGCAGGGCCTGTCGGTCCAGGCGTGGGTCACGACGGCGTACCTCATCACCGCCACGATCAGCACGCCGCTGTACGGCAAGCTCTCGGACCTCTACGGCCGGCGGCCGTTCTTCCTCGCGGCCATCTCCATCTTCGTGCTCGGCTCGGCGCTGAGCGGTTTCGCCACCTCGATGTTCCAGCTGGCCGGGTTCCGCGCATTCCAGGGACTCGGTGCCGGCGGCCTGTTCTCGCTGGCGCTGACGATCATCGGCGACATCGTGCCGCCGCGCGAGCGGGCCAAGTACCAGGGCTACTTCCTGGCGGTGTTCGGTACGTCGAGTGTGCTCGGCCCGGTGATCGGCGGCTTCCTGGCCGGCCAGGACACGATCCTCGGCGTCGCCGGCTGGCGATGGGTGTTCCTGGTCAACGTCCCCATCGGCATTGGCGCGCTGCTGCTCGTCATGCGCAGCCTGCACCTGCCGCACACCCGTCGGGACCACCGGATCGACTGGCCCGGTGCGCTCGCACTGATCGTCGGCCTGGTGCCGCTGCTGCTGATTGCCGAGCAGGGCCGCGAGTGGGGCTGGACCTCGACTGCGGCCTTCGGGTGCTACCTCCTCGGTGCCCTCGGCATCGCTGCCTTCATCTGGGACCAGAGCCGTTACGGCGACGACGCCCTGATCCCGCTGCGGCTGTTCCGCGGCCGGACCTTCGGCCTGGGCTCGATGCTGAACTTCATCCTCGGCATGGGCATGTTCGGCGGCCTGGCCGCACTGCCGCTGTACCTGCAGATCGTCAAGGGCGTGTCGCCGACGATGGCGGGTCTGCTGCTGATCCCGCTCACGTTCGGAATCATGGGCGGCTCGATCATCTCCGGCCAGATCATCTCCCGGACCGGGCGCTACAAGAAGTTCCCGGTCATCGGCACCGGCCTGCTGGTCCTCGCCCTTGCTGGGCTCGGCCAGATCGGCGTCGAGACCCCGCTCGGGGTGACGATGCTGCTGTCCGCCGTCTTCGGCATCGGCCTCGGCTTCAACATGCAGCCGTTGACACTTGCGGTGCAGAACGCGGTGCCGCCGCAGGACATGGGTGTCGCGACCTCCTCGGCCACGTTCTTCCGGCAGATGGGCGGCACCCTCGGCACGGCGGTCTTCCTCTCCTTGCTGTTCTCCACCGTGGGTGACCGGATCGCCGCGGCCTTCCGCACCGACGCTGCGACGCCGGCCTTCCAGGCGGCGCTCAAGGACCCGCAGGTGCTGGCCGACCCGACCAACCGGCGGGTGGTGACCGCGATCACCAACGGCGGCGGGCTGCCCAAGGGTGCGTTGGACGACACGTCCTTCCTGGCCAAGCTCGACGACCGGCTGGCCCGGCCGTTCCTCGAGGGCTTCACGTCCTCGATGGGCCTGGTGTTCAGCGCCGCGGCGGTCGTCGTCCTGGTGGCCTTCGTGCTCGTCTTCTTCCTGCCCGAGGAGAAGCTCCGCACGATGTCCGGCATCGAGGCCCGTCGGCAGGACGACGCAGCCGCGGCCGCGGCTGCGGCTGCCCTGCCGGGTCACGACGTGGCCGGGCGGGCCGCCGCGGTCTCGGCGCCGTCCAGCCAGATGGTCGACGGCGCCACCCTCGACGAGGCGGATCTCGACGAGACCGGCTTGGAGGAGCCCGTCAGCGGGTCCGGAAGGTCCAGCTGACCGCCCAGGCGCTAGTTGATCACGAACCAGACGTGCTTGCCGTCCTTCTCGGTGTCCACGCCCCAGTCGGCGGACATCTCGGCCACCAGGGCCAGGCCGCGACCGTTCTCGTCGGACTGTGCGGCGTCCCGCGGGGCCGGCAGGTCAGGGGAGCCGTCGCGCACCCGGACCTGCAGGGTGGCCTCGTCGCAGTCGACCGCGACCACGACCGGCGGGCCGCCGTGCAGGACCGAGTTGGTCACCAGCTCGCTGACGAGCAGGACGGCGTCGTCGACGACCTCGCTGTGATGCTCGGCACAGGTGGAGCCCCGCAGGAACTCGCGGGCCAGGGCCGGGGCCTCCCGCGAGACCGGCAGCTCCAGCTCTGCGCGTGGCGTGCTCTGGCACATCCGGTGGCCTCCGATGGGGTGGTCCGTGTCGGCCCACCGGGTCCGGGGCGGCGCCACCTTCAGGTGTGCCCAGGCACTTCGCGGGTGAACCCCCGGGCCGACGAAAGATCCGCGGCACCGGTGAAGGCGGCGGCAGCGGCCTGCACCCCGGCCTCCGGCCCCACCTTGGGGGCCGGCGGCGGAGGGGTCATGGCACCATCCACCCCAGCACAGCGGTCGACTGCAGGTAGACGAGCACCGACATGCCCACGATGAACACCAGGCTCCAGCCGATGACCTTGCGGAACAGGTCGCCCTCCTGGCCGGCCATCCCCACGGCTGCTGCGGCGATCGCGAGGTTCTGCGGTGAGATCATCTTGCCCAGTACGCCGCCGGACGAGTTCGCCGCGGCCATCAGCACCGGGTCGAGCCCCGCCTTATGGGCCGCCGTCACCTGCAGCGCACCGAACAGCGAGTTGGACGACGTGTCCGAGCCGGTCACCGCGACCCCCAGCCAGCCGAGGATCGGCGACAGCACGGCGAACGCCGCACCCGCGCCGGCCATCCAGTTCCCCAGCGTCGCCGTCTGCCCCGACGCGTTCATCACGTAGGCCAGGGCCAGCACCGCCATCACCGTGAGCACGGCGGTGGCCAGCTGGCGGTAGGAGTCGGCGTAGGCCTTGGCGGCCTTGGCGAGCGAGATGCCGATCGCCGGGATGGTCAGCAGCCCGGAGAACAGCACCAGGGTCCCCGTAGCCCCGAGCCAGTTGAACTTGAACGCCGCGATCGTCGAGTCCTCGCCGTTGGCGCTCTTGATGTGCAGGCCGGGCCAGTTGAAGAGCTTCGTCACCGAGTCGAGGGCGTCCTTGACCGCCGGGATCTGAGAGACGAGCAGGACGGCGATCAGGATGAGGTACGGCGAGTAGGCGCGCGCGACGTCGGCGCGGCTGTCGACCACGTCGGCGTCGTCGACGGCAACGTCCGCGCCGTCGGCCCCGGTCGCGGCAGCCGAGCCGGATCCGGCCGATCTGGTGCCGGCGGCGCCGCGACCCGAGGTGACTCCGGCCAGCTCCGGCTCGTCGGTCTCCAGGTAGCGCACGCTGGGCGACCAGACCCGCAGCAGCAGCACGGTGGCTCCCATGCCGACGAGCGAGGCCACGATGTCGGTGAGCTCGATCGACATGTAGTTGGAGGTGACGAACTGCGCGACCGCGAACGACCCGCCGCAGACCACTGCGGCGAGCCAGGTCTGCCGCAAGCCGTTCTTGCGGTCGACGATGAACACGAGCGCCAGCGGCACGAACACCGCGAGGACCGGCGTCTGCCGGCCGACCATCGCGCCGAGGTCGTCCTGGGGCAGGCCGGTGACCGTGGCCAGAGTCGTGATCGGCACGGCGATGGCCCCGAAGGCAACCGGCGCGGTGTTGGCGACCAGGGCGACCGCGGCGGCCTTGATCGGCCGGAAGCCAAGGGCGATGAGCATCACACTGGTGATGGCCACGGGCGTACCGAAGCCGGCCAGCGCCTCGAGCAGGGCGCCGAAGCAGAAGGCGATGATGACGGCCTGCACCCGTTGGTCGTCGCTGACCTTGGCGAACGAGCGGCGCAGCACGTCGAAGTGCCCGGTCACCACCGTCATGTTGTAGAGCCAGATGGCGTTGAGGACGATCCACATGATGGGGAAGAAGCCGAACGCGGCGCCTTCGCTGCCCGCGAGCAGTGCCTGCCCGACCGGCATCGAGTAGACCGCGATCGCCACCACGAGGGCGACGGCCAGCGAGAGGAGTGCGGCTATCCAGGCCTTCAACCTCAGCACGCCGAGCAGGACGAACAACGCCACCAGGGGCAGGGCCGCGAAGATGGACGAGAGGCCCAACGAGTCGCCGACGGGATCCAGGATCTGCTTGTACATCAGGTCACCTCGAACCGTTCACTTTTCTTGCCGGCGGCCGTCCCGCCGGGGGTCTGGTGGCGCGAGCGCGAGGTCGCGCGTCATCTGATCGACGGAGCGGCCGCGCATCGCCGCGTCGAGCAGCTCGACGGTGTGCGCGAGCTCGACGTGTCCGCCCAGCCGCTCGACCGAGGCGGCGACCTGCATCAGGCAGCCGGGGTTCGCGGTCACCATCACCTGGGCGCCGGTGGCGAGCACCGACCGTGCCTTGCGCTCGCCCAGCTCGCCGGCAGCCTGGGGGAACAGCAGGTTGTAGACGCCGGCCGAGCCGCAGCAGATGTCGGCGTCGGCGACCTCGCGCAGCTCGAGCCCGGGGATACCGCGTAGCAGCGCGCGCGGTTGCGCCCGCACCCCCTGCGCGTGCCCGAGGTGGCAGGCGTCGTGGTAGGCCACGGTCACCGGCAGCGGGTGGCGCTCGGCGACCGGGCCGAGCTCGTCGAGCAGCTCGGACACGTCGCGCACCGACTCGGCGAACCGGACGGCGCGCTCGGCGTACACGGGGTCGTCACGCAGCAGCTCGGCGTACTCCTTCATCGACGACCCGCAGCCGGCCGCGTTGACGACGACGTGCTGCACGCCGGCCGCGTCGAAGACGTCGATGGTCCGCCGGGCGAACGCGATCGCCTCCGGCTCCCGGCCGTTGTGCACGCTGAGTGCACCGCAGCAGCCCTGCTCGCGCGGGATGACGACGTCACAACCCTCCATTGCCAACACCCGCGCGGTGGCTGCGTTGACCCGCGGGAAGAACTCGCGCTGCACGCAGCCGGTGAGCATGCCGACGACTGCCCGACGCTCGCCGCGCGCGGCGACCCGCTCGGGCAGCGGAGGCGCGGGCCGCACCGCCGGCGCGAGTGCCTCCATCGCGGCCAGCGACGGTGAGATGCGGTCCAGCACGCCGCTACGCTGGACCACTCCCTGCAGGCCGGTACGCCGGTAGAGGCGCAGCGGTCCGCGCAGCAGGCGGAGCCGCCTTGGGTGCGGGAACAGCGCGAAGATCGTCCCGCGGAGCAGCCGGTCGGCGACCGGCCGGCGGTGCCGCCGCTCGACCTGGGCCCGGGTGGCCTCGATCAGCTTGTCGTACTGCACCCCGGACGGGCACGCCGTGACGCAGGCCATGCAGCCCAGGCAGGCGTCGACGTGGCCGACCATCGCCTCGGTCATCGGCTCGCCGTCGAGACCGGCCTGCATCAGGGCGATGCGGCCGCGCGGGCTGTCCATCTCCTCGCCCCAGAGCACGTAGGTCGGGCAGGTCGGCAGGCAGAAGCCGCAGTGCACGCAGTCGGCGGCCAGCTCGGCCGACGGGGGTCGGTGTGCATCAAATGCCGACGTGGCGGGCGTCACGGGGAGGATGTCGGTCATCTTTCGGGGCCCCCGCCGAGTCGGGAGCGCAGCGAGCGACTTGGTGGGGAACTCATCTAGATGCCTCCGACGAAGCGTCCGGGGGACAGGCGGTGGTCGGGGTCCATCTCGTCCTTGAGCCGGCGCATGAGCTCGAGCCCCGGCACGGGACCCCACAGGTCGACCAGGTCGCGCACCGCGTGCGGCGCGGTAAGGACGGTTACGGTCCCGGCTAAGGGCGCCGTGGCCGCGCGCAGCGCCTGCACGACGGCGGCGACGGCCTCGGGCTCGGCGTCGGCGGCCAGCCCAGCGTGCAGGACGCCGGCCGCCGAGCCGCGTGCCGTGATCGTGACGCCGTGCTCGCCGGCCAGCCGGTTGCAGGCAGCCAGCACCGGCCCGACGCCGGTCAGGGCCGTGGTCACCTTCAGCCCGGTGCCCCCGGCCTCGAACGGCAGCCTGCCGTAGCCGTCCGGCAAGGCATCGCCGTCGCCGGCACCCCGGCCGAGCAGGTCGAGCACGGTGCGGGTGCGGTCGGCCACCCCGGCCGCAACGCCCTCGATGAGTCCGGCGACCTGGACGCGGCCGTCGCCGGCCTGGTCGAGCTCGACGGCCGTGGGCGCGACCTGAGAGCCCAGAACCGCCAGTGCGGCCCGGCCGGCCGTCGTGGCGTCGGCGCAGCTGACAGTCACCACCCGGCGCGCAGCCGGCAACGGGTGCAGCCGGAAGGTCGCCTCGGTGATGACGCCGAGGGTGCCGAAGGAGCCGGTGAGCAACTTGCCGAAGTCGTAGCCGGCGACGTTCTTGACGACCCGGCCGCCGGCCTTGGCCACCACCCCGTCGGCGCGCACGAAGGTGACGCCGATGAGCAGGTCCCGGGCGGTGCCGTAGAGCAGCCGGCGCGGCCCGCTCGGGCTGACCGCGAGGGTGCCACCGACGGTCGCGTCGGCGTCCGGGACGTCGAGGGCGAGCCGCTGGCCCGCAGCGGCCACCGTGTCCTGCAGCTCGCCGACCGGCGTACCAGCCCTGACGACAACGACCAGGTCGCCGGCCGCATGGTCGACCACCCCGGCCATCGCCGCGGTGTCCAGCAGCAGGTCGGCCCGGGTCGGGGGCGCGCCCCAGTCGAGCGTCGTGCCGGCACCACGGGTCACCACGGCGAGGTCGTGCTGCGCGGCCACCCGCAATACCTCAGCGACCTCCTCGGTGGACGACGGGGTCGCGACGTAGCGGGTCCGGACCCCGCCCACCCAGTCTTTCGGGCCGCGGGCGAGCCGGGCCCGGGCGACCTTCTTGAGGTCGTCGCGCGCGGGGTGCTCGCCGGCCACGTCAGAACACCTCCGCCAGCCCAGCCTGCTGCAGCGGGTGCGGCCCCTTGTGCCGGCCGGGCACCTCGCCGCACAACCGCGGGGTGGGGAAGACCTTGCCGGGGTTGGCCAGGCCGTGCGGGTCGAACGCACAGCGCAGCATCTGCATCGTGTCGAGGTCGTCCTCGGTGTACATCCGCGGCATGTACCTCGCCTTGTCGATGCCGACGCCGTGCTCGCCGGTGATCGAGCCGCCGTGCTCGATGCACAGGTCGAGGATCGACGCTGAGACCTGCTCGGCCTCCTCGGTCTGGCCAGCCACGGCGTCGTCGAAGAGCACCAGCGGATGCAGGTTGCCGTCACCCGCGTGGAAGACGTTTGCGACCCGCACGCCGGAGCCGTCCGACAGCGCCGCGATCCGGCGCAGCACCTCGGGCAGCGCGGTGCGGGGGATGACCCCGTCCTGGACGATGTAGTCCGGGCTGATCCGGCCAACCGCGGCGAACGCCGACTTGCGGCCCTTCCAGAACAGGGCCCGCTCCGCCTCGTCCCGCGCGATCCGGATCTCGAAGGCGCCGTGCTCGTCGCAGTGCCGCTCGACCTCGGTGAAGTGCGCCTCGACCTCGGCGCGCGGCCCGTCCAGCTCGACGATGAGGACCGCGCCCGCGCCGTCCGGGTAGCCGCAGTGGACCGCTGCCTCGGCGGCCTCGATGGCCAGAGCGTCCATCATCTCGATTGCGGCCGGCACGACCCCGGCGCCGATGATCGCCGACACCGCACCGCCGGCCTCGTCGGTCGACGGGAACGCGGCCAGCAAGGTGCGCACCGTCTCGGGGGCGCGGGTCAGCCGGACGGTGACCTCGGTCGTGATGCCAAGGGTGCCTTCGGAGCCGACGAACGCGCCGATCAGGTCGTAGCCGGGCGGGTCGGGCGCCCGGCCGCCGAGCCGGACCACGCTTCCGTCGGGCACGACGACCTCGAGCCCGGTGACGTGGTTGGTGGTGAAGCCGTACTTCAGGCAGTGCGCGCCGCCGGAGTTCTCCGCCACGTTGCCGCCGATCGAGCAGATCTGCTGGCTGGACGGGTCGGGCGCGTAGTAGTAGCCGTCCGCGGCCGCCGATCGGGTCACCTGGAGGTTGATGACGCCGGGCTGCACGACCGCCCGCTGGTCGGCCGGGTCGACGTCGACGACCGCGCGCATCTGGGACAGCACGACGAGGACGCCGTCGGCGTGCGGCAACGCCCCGCCGGACAGTCCGGTGCCGGACCCTCGGGCGACGTAGGGGACATGCGCGGCGATGCAGGCGCGCACCACGTCGGCCACCTGGGCGGTGGTACGGGGGAGCACCACGACCGCGGGAGTCACCTTGTACTGCGCCAGACCGTCGCACTCGTAGGTCCGCAGCCGGGTCCGGTCGGTGATCACGGCGTCGTCACCCAACTCGGCCCGCAGCTGCTCCGCGAGCCTGGTTATCGTCCCCGTCGTCATGCGATCGCCCTATGGCATCCGCTCGTAGGCCGGGATCGTGAGGAAGTCCTCGAAGTCCTCGGCCAGGGCCATCTCGGTGAACAGGCCGCGGGCGTCCTCCCACCGGCCGGCGCCGAACATCTCGTCGCCGACCCGCTCGCGGATCGCGGTCATCTCCTCGTCGATCAGGCGCTGGACGAGGTCGCGGGTCACCGTCTGCCCGTCGTCCAGGCGGACGTCGTTGTGCAGCCATTGCCACACCTGCGAGCGGGAGATCTCGGCGGTCGCGGCGTCCTCCATCATGTTGTTGATGCCGACGGCGCCGGACCCGCGCAGCCACGCCTCGAGGTACTGCACGCCGACGCTGATGTTGCTGCGCAGCCCGCCCTCGGTCACCGTGCCCGGTGTCGAGGCGACGTCGAGCAGCTCGTCGGCGGTCACCGACACCTCGGCGCGGGTGCGGTCGAGCTGGTTCGGCCGGTCGCCGAGGACCGCGTCGAACACCTCGGTGCACAGCGGGACCATCGCCGGATGCGCCACCCACGAGCCGTCGAAGCCGTCGCCCGCCTCGCGGGTCTTGTCGTCCCGGACTTTGTCGAACGCGCCCTTGTTGGTCTCCTCGTCCTTGCTGGGGATGAACGCTGCCATCCCGCCGATCGCGTGCGCGCCTCGCTTGTGGCAGGTGCGCACCAACAGCTCGGTGTAGGCGCGCATGAACGGCACCGTCATCGAGACCTGGTTGCGGTCGGGCAGCAGGAAATCCCGGCCCCGGGTGCGGAACTTCTTGATGACGGAGAACATGTAGTCCCAGCGGCCGGCGTTCAGCCCCGCCGAGTGCTCGCGCAGCTCGTAGAGGATCTCCTCCATCTCGAAGGCAGCCGGGTAGGTCTCGATGAGCACTGTCGCGCGGACCGTGCCGACAGGAATGCCGAGGGCATCCTGCGCGCGCTCGAACACGTCGTTCCAGAGCCTGGCCTCGAGGTGGCTCTCCATCTTCGGCAGGTAGAAGTACGGGCCCAGCCCGGCGTCGATCTGCTTCTGCGCGCAGTGGAAGAAGTAGAGGCCGAAGTCGGTCAGGCTGCCCGAGGTGCGCTGGCCGTCGACCACGATGTGTTTCTCCGGCAGGTGCCAGCCACGCGGCCGCACCACGATGGTCGCCACCTGGTCGGCGAGGGCGTAGGTCTTGCCCTCCGGCGAGGTGAAGTCGATCCGTCGGTCGATGGCGTCTCGCAGGTTGAGCTGGCCTTCGACCATGTTCTCCCACAGCGGGGTGTTGGCGTCCTCGAGGTCGGCCAGCCAGACCCGGGCGCCGGAGTTGAGCGCGTTGATCGTCATCTTGCGGTCGGTCGGGCCGGTGATCTCCGCTCGCCGGTCGACCAGCCCGGGAGCCGGCTCGGCGACCCGCCAGGACTCGTCCTCGCGGACGTCCTTGGTCTCGCTGAGGAACTCGAGGGTGCCGCCGGCGGCGAGGTCGGCGTAGCGCTGCTCGCGCAGCGCCAACAGCTCGCGCCGCCGCCCGTCGAAGCGGCGGTGCAGGTCGGCGAGGAACTCCAGCGCCTCGCCGGTGAGCACCTCGTCGTAGCGGTCTCGCATCGGTCCGTCGACTTGGACGGTCATCGGCTGCTCCTCAAAGGAGACGGGTCGGTCGGTACGCCGGGGCGCGCGAGCCAATTGGTCATTACCCGCCGGGCCAGCTCGCGAAGCAGGGGCGCGGCCTGTTCTCTGGCTCGCTGCAGGTCGGGCTCGAGGTCGAGCAGGGCGTGGGTCGCCTCGATGCCGAGCCCGGCAAGCCGACCACGGTCGGCGGCGTCGAGGTCGACCCGGCCGGCGAGCACGAGCACCGGTACGCCGGCCGCGAGGGCCCGCCGGGACACGCCGACCGCGGCCTTGCCGGACAGGCTCTGGGAGTCGAACGAGCCTTCGCCGGTGACCACCAGGTCGGCGCCGTCGAGGGCCTCGTCGAACCCGACCAGGTCGAGCAGCAGGTCGATGCCCGGAGTCAGCCGGGCATCGAGGAAGGCCAGCGCCCCCGCGCCTACCCCGCCGGCCGCACCGGCCCCGGCAACTCGGTCGACGTCGATGCCCAGGTCGCGGTGCAGCACCTGGGCGAGCCGGGCCAGGCCCGCGTCCAGGGCGGTGACGTCCTCCGGGCCGGCGCCCTTCTGCGGACCGTAGACGCGGGCCGCGCCGCGCGGGCCGGTGAGCGGGTTGTCGACGTCGCAGGCCACCACGATCTCGATGTCGCGCAGCCGGGGGTCGAGCTGGCGGAGGTCGACGACGGCGAGGTCGGTGAGGGCCACCCCGCCCGGCTGGAGCGGTCGGTCGTGCGCGTCCAGGAAGCGCGCACCGAGAGCTGCGGCCAGCCCGGTGCCGCCGTCGGTGGTGGCGCTGCCGCCGATGCCGAGGACGATGCGTTGCACCCGCTCGTCCATCGCCGCGGCCACCAGCTCACCCGTGCCCCAGGTGGACGCGCGGCGGGGTTCCGGCCGGCCGCCGGGCAGCTGGCTCAGGCCGGACGCGGTCGCCAGCTCGACCACGGCGGTGCGCGGCGCGACACCGTCGGGGGAGAGCGCGAAGGCGGCGCGGACCGGGGCGCCGGTCGGTCCCGTGACGGTGCACTCCCGGCGTACCCAGCCCGACGACGCCACGACGGCGACGGTGCCCTCGCCACCGTCGGCCACCGGCCGGCGCCGGACCTCGACCGAGATGCCCGCGGCCTCGGCGGCGTCGCGCAGCCCGGCCTCGACGGCCGCCGCCGCCTCGTGCGCGGGCAGGCTCCCGGTGAACGAGTCGGGGGCGACAACCACGGTCACCCGGGACGCTGCGGTCACACCGTCACACCCGCTCTTTCCGCGCTCCTCCGAAGGGCCTTCTGGTGGGCGGAACCCTAGCGCAGCCGGCCGCCCGGTCAAGGATGGTTCAACCCGTTCTGTCCCATGTCGGTCGGGAGCCGGGGGCGTACCGTATGCCCAGTGACGAGCCCGCCGATGGTCGACGCGTTCTCACACGTTGCCTTCCTCTACAGCGATCTCGCCGAGTTCCTCGACGAGACCTGCGGCTTCGTGCGCGAAGGCCTGGAGCGGGACGAGGCTGTCCTGGTCGCGACCGGCGGCGATCGGCTCACGGGGCTGCGGTCCTTCTTCGGGACCGAGCCCGACGTCCAGCTGGTCCAGATGTCTCAGGTGGGAGCGAACCCGGCCCGGATCATCCCGGTCTGGCGGCAGTTCCTCGACGAGCACGTGGCGGCCGGCCGCTCGGTGCGCGGGATCGGCGAGCCGATCTGGGCCGGTCGCACCGAGGCCGAGCTGGCCGAGTGCCATCAGCACGAGTCGCTGCTCAACCTCGCGTTCGGCGCGGGGCCCGGCTGGCGGCTGCTCTGCCCCTACGACGTCAGCGCGCTGCCGGAGGACGTGATCGAGGAGGCCCGGGCCAACCACCCGCTGGTCCTCGACGGCGGGCGCTGGTCGGCCAGCGACAGGTACCACCCGGAGCGGGCCCGCCGGGCGCTGCGGCACCGGCCGCTGCCGCCGGCGCCGACCGAGGCGCTCGAGCTGGTGTTCACGGTCGGCGACCTGGCGGCCGTACGCCGGGTGGTTGAGCGGTTCAGCGTCGCCGAGGGACTGGCGGAGTGCACGACCGACGACCTGGTGCTCTGCGTCGACGAGATGGCGTCCAACAGCCTGCTGCACGGTGGCGGTGACGGGGTACTGCGGATGTGGCGCGAGCCGACCGAGGTGATCTGCGAGATCAGCGACGCCGGCTCGATCGCCGACCCGCTCGTCGGGCGGGAGAACCCGGCGGTGGATCGGCTCGGTGGTCGTGGCTTGTGGATGGCCAACCAGCTGTGCGACCTGGTGCAGGTGCGCTCCGGCGCGTTCGGCACCGTGGTCCGGCTGCACGTCCACCTCGCCTGAGGAACGACATGACCGCTACCTACACCTTCGACGTCTTCTCCAGCCTCGACGGCTACGGCGCTGCCAGCGGCAACTGGACCGGCTATTGGGGCAAGCAAGGGCCCGAGCTGCTCGACCACCGCCTTGCCTTGTACGGCGCGGAGCAGCGGATGGTCTTCGGGGCTAACACGTATCGGGCA
>JAVEDA010000464.1 GCA_030841195.1 Actinomycetota bacterium
AGGGAGCGGCCTCGGCGCACAGCCGAGCGGCCAGATTGGTGACGCTGCCGATGGCCGCGTAGTCGAACCGGCCCTCGAACCCGATCCGGCCGAGGGTCGCGAAACCCTGTGCGATGCCGATCGAGAAGCCCAGGTCATGACCGCGGCCCGTCCAGCTGGCCGCGAGGTCCCGGATCCGTCCCCGCATCGCCACGGCCAACCCCACCGCCCGGTCCGCCGCGTCATCGCAGGGCAGCGGGTCGTTGAAGAACACCATCAGCCCGTCCCCGGTGAACCGCTCCAGAGTGCCCTCGTAGCGCGTGACCAGGTCGCCCAGAGCGGAGAAATACTCCGCCAGGACGGCCATCACCTCCTCGGGTTCACTCGTCTCGGCGAACGCTGTGAAGCCGCGGAGGTCGCAGAACAGCACGACGATCTCCCGACGGTGACCCTCGAGCACCGACTCGTCGCCGTCCCGCATCACCAGCTCGGCGACCTGCGGCGACAGGAAGCGGCGGAGCCGGCCGATGCGCTCCAGCTCGGCCACCTGCTCGGCCACCCTCGTCTCGAGCTGCTCGGTCCAGTCCGCCAGCTGGCGGGCCTGGTCGGCGATGGTCCGGTGGTAGCGGCTCACCCGGACCAGCGACCGGACCCGGGCGAGCAGCTCGGCCTGGTCGAACGGCTTGGTGAGGAAGTCGTCCGCCCCTGCCTCGGTGGCGACCAGCTTCTCCTGCTGGCCGCTGGCCGTGATCATGACGACGGGCAGGATCGCCGTTGCCGGGTCGGAGCGGATCCGCCGGCACACCTCGTAGCCGTCCATGCCGGGCATCAGGATGTCGAGCAGGACGACGTCGGCCCGCTCCTCCTGCAGGGTCTGGAGGGCCTCCTCGCCGGACGACGCCGCCAGCACGCGGTACCCGCGCGGCGTCAGCACCGCGTCCAGCAGTCGCCGGTTGGGTGCCTGGTCATCGACGACGAGCACCACACCCGCGTCAGCTTCGTCGGTCATCAGGTCTGCCTCTCCACCGCGAGGTAGCCGCGCACCTGCCCGGGCAGGGCGAGCACGTCCAGCGGTTTGGTCAGGTAGCCGTCGAAGCCGGCAGCGCGGCTCCGCTCCTCGTCCGTCGGCATCGCGTACGCCGTGACGGCGACCACCGGAATGCCAGCCGTGGCGGGGGACCCGCGCAGGAGACGCAAGGCCTCGGTGCCGTCCATCCCGGGCAGCCCGAGATCCATCAGCACCAGGTCCGGCGGTGCCTCGCGGGCCAGCGTGACCCCCTGCTCCCCGGAGCGCGCCTCGACCACCACGAAGCCCGCATGCACCAGGACGTCACGCACCAGCTTGAGGTTGCGGTCGTTGTCCTCCACGACGAGGACCCGGGTCGCGGTCATGACCGGGCCGCCCGGTCGTGCGGACGAGCTCCGACCGTGACGGCACTCTCCAGCGCCGACAACACGTCGTCCCGGCTGACCGGCTTCACGAGGTACCCAGCCGCCCCGATCTGCCGGCCGCGCGCGCGGTCGTCGAGCACCGACACGACGACCACGGGGATGCTCGCGGTCTCGGGAGCTGCCTTGAGGGCGGCCAGGAGCTCCCAGCCGTCCAGGCCGGGGAGCTGGATGTCGAGCACGACGGCGTCCGGCTGCTCCCGGCGTACCGCAGCCAGCCCCTCGGGGCCGGTCCGCTCGACCAGGACCTCGTAGCCGCTGCCGGTGAGGTAGGCGCGCAGCAGGTCCACCGAGCTCTGGTCGTCCTCGACGACCAGCACCACCGGATTGCGCCGGGTCGACCGCGGCTCGCTCTCGGCCGGCGCGTCGACGAGCGGGAGACGGACACTGAACGTGCTGCCTGTCCCCTCGACGCTCTCGACACCGATCTCGCCCCCGTGCAGCTCGACGATCCGCTTGCACAGCGTCAGGCCGAGCCCGGTGCCCTCGACCCGGCTCGCGGACCGGCCGGCTTGCTGGAACGAGTCGAAGATGCGGTCCTGGTCGCCGACAGGTATGCCGACTCCGGTGTCGACGACCCGGACAAGGACGTCGGCGCCGTCCTGGCGGGCCGACACCTGCACGGTGCCACCGGCCGGGGTGAACTTCACCGCGTTGGAGAGCAGGTTCAGCAGGATCTGCTTGACCCGGAGCTCGTCGGCGTTCACCGGACCGAGGCCGGCGGTCACGTCTCCGGAGAGCTCGAGGTTCTTGCTCGTCGCGCGCTCGCGCATCAGGCCGACGCAGTGCTCCACCACGGTGCCGACGTCGACCGGTGCCAGGGCGAGCTCCATCGCGCCGGCCTCCACCTTGGAGAGGTCGAGCACGTCGTTGAGCAGCTCGAGCAGGTGCCGCCCGGACGCCAGGATGTCGCGGAGGTACTCGTCCTGCCGCTCGTTGAGGTCGCCGAACATGCGCTCGAGCAGCACCTCGGAGAAGCCGATGACGGCGTTCAGCGGGGTCCTCAGCTCGTGCGACATGCTCGCGAGGAACTCCGACTTGTGCCGGCTGGCCACCTCCAGCTCGGCGCTGCGGACCTCCAGCGCCCGGACGAGGTGCGCGTTGCGGATGGCGACGGCAGCGTGGGCCGCGAACGCGGTCAGCAGGGTGGTCTCCCGCTCGTCGAACGGCTTGACCTGGGTCCGCCACAGACCCAACACGCCGACGAGGTCGTCGGCCAGCAGCAGCGGCGCCGCGATCGTGGTCCGGAACCCGGCCACCTGTTGGGCGTCGGTGCGCTCGTAGGACTCGTCGAGCAGGACGTCCTCGATCTGTCCGGGCACCCGAGAAAGCCCGACCCGGCCGGTCAACGTGCCCGGACCGAGCACGAACGGGTGGGCAGCGATGTAGGCGGACACCTCCGGGGGCACCCCGGAGGTCCGGGCGACCCGGAAGACGTCGCCGTCCAGCAGGTAGATCAGCGCGGCGTCGGCCCGGCAGAGCTGGCGGGCCGAGTCGACCACCGCACCGAGGATCGCCTCGAGGTCCGAGCCGGACCGGCCCACCACGGCGAGCACCTCGCTGGTCGCTGCCAGGTGCTCACGGGCCTCGGCCAGGTCTCGCTGCAACAGGTCAGCGACGGCTTCGTTCCCCGCCTGGTCCCCCACGCTGGCCTCCGCTCCGTCCCGCCAGCATGCTCCGGGTCAGGTGCACCGACAACGGGGCCTGGCAGGATGTCCGCCCATGCCCGACACGTCCCCACCCATCGAGCCCGGCCTGCCGACCGTCCGCGAGTTCTGGGACAGCCAGTCGTCCCGCTACGACGAGGACCCCGACCACGGGCTGCGCGAGCACGAGGCCCGGGAGGCCTGGCGGGCGCACCTGACGCAGTGGCTGCCCGAGCCACCCGCCACTGTGCTCGACCTCGGCTGCGGCACCGGGTCGCTGTCCCTGCTGGCGCTGGAGGCCGGCCACCGGGTGCGCGGGGTGGACCTGTCCCCGGCCATGGTGGCCGAGGCGACCGAGAAGTGCGCCGGGCTCGATGCCAGCTTCATCGTCGGCGACGCCGCCGACCCGCCGGCAGCCGGGCCGGTGGACGCGGTCCTCGCCCGGCACCTGCTGTGGACGCTGCCCGACCCGCACACCGCCTTGCGGCGCTGGCTCGGCCTGCTCCGGCCGGGCGGGCGG
The DNA here is from genome assembly GCA_030841195.1 of Actinomycetota bacterium. Lineage (GTDB taxonomy): Bacteria > Actinomycetota > Actinomycetes > JACCUZ01 > JACCUZ01 > JAVEDA01. The sequence continues at coordinate 3,595 of JAVEDA010000464.1, forward strand.
CTGGTGCTCGTCGAGGGGCGGTGGTGGCCGGCCGGCGCGGTGGAGCCCTACGCGCAGGGCACCGAGACCATGCCGTGGCAGGGGGGCGTCCGGGCCGAGGACCTGGTGGCCGCGCTGGACCCGTTGGTCGAGCGGCTCGAGGTGGTCTGCCTGAGCAGCGAGTCGGTCCTCTGGGGCCGGGACGTCGACGACGAGCGGTACGCCGTGGTGGCGACGGCGGCCACCGGCTGAGAAGCCAAGTTGCATGAGGATGCGCAACACCGCATACTCATGCAGGTGGGACGGAGAGCGGCGGTGGCGGGAGCCAGCGGCTACGCGGGCGGCGAGCTGCTGCGGCTGCTGCTGGCCCACCCCGAGCTGTCGGTCGGCCCGGTGGCGGCGGGGACGGCGGCCGGCCGGCCGGTCACCGACCTGCACCCCCAGCTGCCGCAGCTCGTGGGCACCACCTTCGCGCCGACCGAGCCGGCCGTGCTGGCCGACGCCGACCTGGTCTTCCTCGCGCTGCCGCACGGGCAGTCGGCCGCGCTGGTCGCGCAGCTGCCCGCCGAGCTGCCGGTCGTCGACCTCGGCGCCGACTTCCGGCTCACCAGCCCGGCCGCCTGGCAGGCCTACTACGGCAGCCCGCACGCCGGCAGCTGGCCCTACGGGCTGCCCGAGCTGCCCGGCGCCCGGGCCGCGCTGGCCGGGGCCAGCCGGGTGGCCAACCCCGGGTGCTACGCCACCTCGGTGGCGCTGTCCCTGGCGCCGTTGCTCGCAGCCGCTCTGATCGAGCCGGCCGACGTCGTCGTGGTGGCCTCCTCCGGTACGTCGGGCGCCGGCCGCGCCGCCACCGCCGCACTGCAGGCCAGCGAGGTCATGGGCGCCCTGTCGACGTACAAGGCGGGTGGCGTGCACCAGCACACCCCGGAGATGGAGCAGTCCCTGACGGCAGCCGCCGGCGTCGACGTGACGCTGTCGTTCACCCCGGTCCTGGCGCCGATGCCGCGCGGCATCCTCGCCACGAGCACCGCCCGGCTGGCTGCGGGCACCACGGCCGAGCGGCTGCGGGACGCACTGCACGCGGCCTACGACGACGAGCCGTTCGTGCACGTGCTGCCCGAGGGGAGCTGGCCGACGACGGCCGCGACGCTGGGCAGCAACAGCGTGCACCTGCAGGTGGCTGCCGACACCCACAGCGGCCGGGCCGTCGTGGTTGCCGCGCTGGACAACCTGGTCAAGGGCGCCGCCGGCCAGGCGCTGCAGAACGCCAACCTGGTGCTCGGCCTGACCGAGACCGCCGGCCTGCCTATCGCGGGGATAGCACCGTGAGCGAGCGACGAGCGCCAGCGAGGCGCACGAGCGAACCGAGGACACCGTGAGCGTCACCGCGGCTCACGGGTTCCGCGCGGCCGGGGTGGCCGCGGGGCTGAAGTCCAGCGGGCTGCTCGACGTCGCGCTGGTCGTCAACGACGGCCCCGAGCACGCCGCCGCGGCGGTGTTCACCGGCAACCGGGTCAAGGCCGCGCCGGTCGTCTGGTCGCAGCAGGTGGTGCGGGACGGTCGGGTCGACGCCGTCGTCCTCAACTCCGGCGGCGCCAACGCCTGCACCGGCCCGGCCGGCTTCCAGGACACCCACGCGACCGCGGAATGGGTCGCGATGGCTCTCGACCTGTCGGCCGGCGACGTCGCCGTCTGCTCGACCGGCTTGATCGGCGACCGCCTGCCGATCGACCGGCTGCTCGCCGGTGTCGACGCGGCCGTGCCGCTGCTCGCCGTGTCCGGCGCCGACGACGCGGCCCGCGCGATCATGACCACCGACTCGGTGCCCAAGCAGTCGCTGGCAGTCGGCGCCGGTGGCTTCCTGGTCGGCGGGATGGCCAAGGGCGCAGGCATGCTCGCACCCGGGCTGGCCACCATGTTGGTCGTCGTCACCACCGATGCGGTGGTCCCGGCCGACCGGCTGGACGCGGTGCTGCGGCGGGCGACCAGCACGACGTTCGACCGGGTCGACTCCGATGGTTGCATGTCCACCAACGACACCGTGCTGCTGCTCGCGTCCGGCGCGTCCGGGGTCGCACCCGGCGACGAGGCGCTGCTCGTCGCGGTGGAGTCGGTCTGCGCCGACCTGGCCCGGCAGCTGGTCGACGACGCCGAGGGGTCGACCAAGAGCATCGCCGTGACCGCGACCCGAGCGGCGACAGTCGACGACGCGGTGACGGTCGCCCGCTCGGTGGCCCGCAGCAACCTGCTCAAGTGCGCCATCCACGGCGAGGACCCCAACTGGGGCCGGGTCCTGAGCGCGGTAGGCACCACCGACGCCGCCTTCCAACCCGAGCACCTCGCGGTGGCTCTCAACGGCGTCTGGGTCTGCCGGGACGGCGCCGCGGCCGAGGACCGGGCGAAGGCCGACCTCTCGGCCCGCGAGGTCACCATCACCGTGGACCTCGGCGCCGGCGACTCCGAGGCGACGGTGTGGACCAACGACCTCACCGCCGAGTACGTGCACGAGAACTCGGCGTACAGCTCATGAACAGACACGCGAAGGCACTCGAGAAGGCCAACGTCCTGGTCGACGCGCTGCCCTGGCTGGAGCGCTTCCACGGCCGGACGATCGTGGTGAAGTTCGGCGGCAACGCGATGACCGACCAGGCGCTGCAGGAGGCGTTCGCCGAGGACGTGGTCTTCCTCCGGTACGTCGGCATGCGCCCTGTCGTCGTCCACGGTGGCGGCCCGCAGATCACCCGGCAGCTCGAGCGGCTAGGCATCGCCAGCGTCTTCGAGTCCGGGCACCGGGTCACGACCCCCGAGGCGATGGACGTCGTCCGGATGGTGCTCGTCGGCCAGGTGCAGCGCGAGATCGTGGGCCTGGTCAACGCGCACGGGCCGTTCGCGGTCGGGCTCTCCGGCGAGGACGCCAACCTGTTCACAGCCGAGCCGCACCACCTCGAGGTCGACGGCGAGCGAGTCGACCTCGGGCTGGTCGGCAACGTCGTCAAGGTCGAGCCCGGCGTCGTGCAGGGGCTGGTGGCCGACGGCCGGATCCCGATCGTTTCCAGCGTCGCCCGCGGCACCGCCGGCGAGATCTACAACGTCAACGCCGACACGGCCGCGGCCGCCCTCGCCGTCGCGCTCGGTGCCGAGAAGCTCGTCGTCCTGACCGACGTCGAGGGCCTCTACGGTGCCTGGCCCACCGACGGCAGCGAACCCTCGCCGGACGACGTCATCTCCAGCATCACGGCCGACGACCTCGAGGCGATGCTGCCCACCCTGTCGACGGGGATGGTGCCGAAGATGGACGCCTGCCTGCGCGCGGTGCGCGGGGGAGTGCCGAAGGCGCACGTCATCGACGGCCGGGTGCCGCACGCGCTGCTCGTCGAGGTCTTCACCGACGAAGGTGTCGGCACCGAGGTGCACGCATGAGTCGCTGGTCGGACGTGATGGTGCCGTCGTACGGCGAGCCGATGCTGACGCTCGTGCGCGGCGACGGCGCGACGGTCTGGGACGACGCCGGCAACTCCTACGTCGACCTGGTCGCCGGCATCGCCGTGAACGCTCTCGGGCACGCCCACCCCGCGGTCGTCGCGGCGGTCAGCCGGCAGGTGGCAACACTGGGCCACACCTCGAACTTGGTCGCCAACGAGCCCTCGCTGCGTCTCGCCGAGCGACTGCTCGCACTCACCGGCCGCGACGGCCGGGTGTTCTTCGCCAACAGCGGCGCGGAGGCGAACGAGGCGGCGTTCAAGATGGCCCGGCGCACCGGCCGGCCCACCGTCGTGGCCGCGGACGGCGCTTTCCACGGCCGCACCATGGGCGCTCTCGCCCTGACCGGTCAACCGGCCAAGCGGGCACCGTTCGAGCCCCTCCCGGGCGGCGTCTCCTTCGTCCCGTACGGCGACGCCGCCGCCCTCGCGGCCGCGGTCGACGGCAGCACGGCCGCCGTCGTCCTCGAGCCGGTGCTCGGCGAGGGGGGCGTGGTGCCGGCGCCGGCCGGCTATCTGGAGGTCGCGCGCGAGGTCACCAGGGCGAGCGGTGCGCTGTTGGTGCTCGACGAGGTGCAGACCGGCATCGGCCGCACCGGTGCGTGGTTCGCGCACCAAGCCGCCGGTGTCGAGCCGGATGTCCTGACCCTGGCCAAGGGCCTCGGCGGCGGGCTGCCGGTCAGTGCCTGCCTCGCCTTCGGTGACGCGGCCGCGCTGCTGCAGCCGGGTCAGCACGGCACGACCTTCGGCGGCAACCCGGTGTCCTGCGCGGCGGCCCTCGCGGTGCTCGACACGATCGAGGCTGATGGCTTGCTGGAGCGGGCCGAGTCGCTCGGGAAGGCGCTGTCGGCGGGCATCAGCGGCCTGGGTCACCCGCTGGTCGCGACCGTGCGGGGCGCCGGGCTGATGCTCGGCATCGTGCTGACCGGGCCGGTCGCGGCCGAGGTCGAGACGACGGCCCGCCAGCACGGGTTCCTGGTCAACGCGGTCGCGCCCGACGTCGTACGCCTGGTGCCGCCGCTCGTCCTCACCGACACGCAGGCCGACGCGTTCCTCAGCGCTCTCCCGGAGGTCCTCGACGCCGTTAGCGTCGCGGCGACCCCCACTGACGGAGAGGACGCCCCGTGACCCGGCACTTCCTGCGTGACGACGACCTGACGCCCGACGAGCTGGTCGAGCTGCTCGACCTGGCCGACGCGATGAAGGCGGACCGGCTGGGCCGGCAGCCGCTGGCCGGGCCGCGGGCGGTCGCGGTCCTGTTCGACAAGCCGTCGACCCGCACCCGGGTGTCGTTCTCGGTCGGCATCGCCGAGCTCGGCGGCTACCCACTCGTGATCGACGCGCAGTCCAGCCAGCTGGGCCGCGGCGAGCCGGTGGAGGACACAACCCGGGTCCTGGACCGCCAGTGCGCGGCCATCGTCTGGCGCACCTTCGGCCAGGACCGGATCGAGACGATGGCGTCGGTGAGCCGGGTCCCGGTCGTGAACGCGCTGACCGACAAGTTCCACCCGTGCCAGATCCTGGCCGACTTGCAGACGGTGCGCGAGCACAAGAAGACGCTGGCCGGCCTGTCGCTGACCTACCTCGGCGACGGGGCGAACAACATGGCCCACTCGTACCTCCTCGGCGGCGCCGCGGCGGGGATGCACGTGCGGGTCGGCTCGCCCGACGGCTACGACCCCGACCCGGTGATCCTGGCCCGGGCGCAGGAGATCGCAGCGGCGACCGGCGGCTCGGCCCAGCAGGTGCGCGACCCGCAGGCCGCGGTGGACGGAGCCGACGTGCTCGCCACCGACACCTGGGTCTCGATGGGGCAGGAGGGCGAGTCCGGCGACCGGTCCGCACCGTTCGTGCCTTACGCGGTCGACGAGGCCGCGCTGGGCCGGGCCGCGCAGGGTGCCGTCGTGCTGCACTGCCTGCCGGCGTACCGGGGCAAGGAGATCGCGGCAGCGGTCATCGACGGCCCGCAGAGCATCGTCTGGGACGAGGCCGAGAACCGGCTGCACGCGCAGAAGGCACTGCTGACCTGGCTGCTGGAACGGGCGTGACCGCTCAATGACCCAGCTGGCCACCTCCAAGACCGCCCGGCACCGCCGGATCGTCGAGCTGCTCGAGACCCGGCGGGTGCACTCGCAGGGCGAGCTCGCCGTGCTGCTCGGCGTCGACGGCCTGAAGGTCACCCAGACCACGCTGTCCCGCGACCTGGACGAGCTCGGCGCCGTGCGGATCCGCGACGGCGGGGGAGACCTGGTCTACGCGGTGCCGGCCGAGGGCGGCGACACCACCCCGCGGCTGGCCCCAGTCGACGGGGAGGCGGCCGGCCGGCTGTCCCGGCTCGCCGCCGAGCTGCTGGTGTCGGCCGACGCGTCGGCCAACCTGGTGGTCCTGCGCACCCCACCGGGGGCCGCGCAGTTCCTCGCCTCGGCGCTGGACCGCGCGGCTCTGGCCGACGTGGTCGGCACGATCGCTGGCGACGACACCGTGATGGTGATCGCCCGCGACCCCACCGGCGGCGCCGCCCTCGCGGCCCGCCTGCTCGACCTGGCATCACACCCGCACCTCGACAAGGAGAGCTTGTGAGTACCCAGCGCGTCGTCCTCGCCTACTCCGGAGGACTCGACACCTCCGTCGCCATCGGCTGGATCGCCGAAGAGACCGGGGCGGAGGTGATCGCTGTCGCGGCCGACGTCGGCCAGGGCGGTGAGGATCTCGACGCGATCCGCGAGCGAGCCCTGGCCTGCGGCGCGGTGGAGTCGCTGGTGCTCGATCTCAAGCAGGAGTTCGCCGAGGAGTACTGCCTGCCGGCGTTGAAGGCCAACGCCCTCTACCTCGACCGTTACCCGCTGGTCTCCGCCCTGTCCCGGCCGGTGATCGTCAAGCACCTGGTCGAGGCTGCCCGCTACCACGGGGCCTCGGCTGTGGCGCACGGCTGCACCGGCAAGGGCAACGACCAGGTCCGGTTCGAGGTGGGCATCGGCGCGCTGGCCCCCGACATCCGGGTGCTCGCGCCGGTCCGCGACTCGGGCATGTCCCGGGACAAGGCGATTGCGTTCGCCGAGGAGAAGGGCCTGCCGATCGACGTCACCAAGAAGTCGCCGTACTCGATCGACCAGAACCTCTGGGGTCGCGCGGTGGAGACCGGCTTCCTCGAGGACATCTGGAACGCGCCGATCGAGGACGTCTACGACTACACCGCGGACCCGGCCGTGTCGCGGGACGCCGACGAGTACTGCCTGCCAGCGCTGCAGGCAAATGCCCTCTACATGGGCCGCTACCCGCTCGTGTCGGCGCTCTCCCGCCCGCTGATCGTCAAGCACCTGGTGCAGGCCGCCCGCGACCACGGCGCCTCGACGGTCGCGCACGGCTGCACCGGCAAGGGCAACGACCAGGTGCGCTTCGAGGTGGGCATCGGCGCGCTGGCGCCCGAGCTGCGGTGCATCGCCCCGGTGCGCGACTCGGGCATGACCCGCGACCGGGCGATCGCGTTCGCCGAGGAGCGCGGCCTGCCGATCGACGTGAACAAGAAGTCGCCGTACTCGATCGACCAGAACGTCTGGGGCCGCGCGGTGGAGACCGGCTTTCTCGAGGACATCTGGAACGGCCCCATCGAGGACGTCTACGAGTACACGCAGGACCCGG
>JAVEDA010000504.1 GCA_030841195.1 Actinomycetota bacterium
CGGATCGCAGCGCGGCCACCACCCCGACGACCGTGACCGAGCGTGGGTTCGGCGGCGGTGTGGTCGGCGGCCTCCGGGTGGCACGCCCTCGGTGCGGGCGAGGCGGCCGGGACAGGAGCTCGGTCATCGGGACCCATCGTCGCCGCTCGGGGGCGTCCGGCCGCGCACCCGACCCCGCTCGGCGGGTCGCGGGCACCCGATGCAACCGCACCCGCAGGTCGCGGGTCATCCTTTCCGACAGCACGACTCATCAGGGGCGGCACCGGGAGGGGCTAGTGAGGGACGCCGAGGGCTTCGACGCCTTCTACGCGGCCGGCAACAAGCGGGTCCTGCACCAGATGTACGCCATGACCGGCAACCTGTCCGACGCCCAGGAGCTGACCCAGGAGGCCTACGCCCGGGCCTGGCAGCGCTGGTCGACGGTATCGACGTACGACGACCCGGAGGCCTGGGTGCTAACTGTGGCCTGGCGGCTGGCGGCCAGCCGCTGGCGCAAGGCCAAGAACGGCGTGACCGCGATGCTGCGGCACGGGCCGCCGGAGCACACACCCGAGCCCAGCGTCGACAACGTGGCCCTGGTCGCGGCGCTCCGGCAGATCCCGGACGCGCAGCGGCGGGCCATCGTCCTGCACCACCTCAGCGGCCTCTCGGTCGCCGAGGTCGCCCACGAGGTGGGAGCACCCGAGGGCACGGTCAAGGCGCGCCTGTCGCGCGGCCGGGCCGCGCTCGCCGCGCTCCTGGCCGACAGCACGCTCGCGGAGGTGAGCCCCCATGCCTGAGCACAACGACCCGATGACCAACACGCTGGACACCCTGCGCTCGGACGTCGAGCGCATCCCGCTGTCCGACTCGCTCACAGTCCGCCGGCGGGGCGACCGGCGTACCCGCAACCAGGCCGTCGGCGGCGCGCTCGCGGTGGTGGCGCTGGTGGCCGGCGCCGCAGGCATCTACGGCGGTCTCGGCGGCGACGACGAGGCGAGCAACATCCCCGCGATCAGCCCGACCCCGACCGAGTCGCCGCTCTCACTGTCGAGCGACCCGATGCTGAAGCCGACCGACCTCACCGGCCTGGGCCGCTACGGCAGCCTCCCGGTGCTCCAGGCGCCCACGGCCCCGGACCTCACGCCGCCGCCCGGCATGTGCCAGATCCGCCCGACCAAGTGGGGCGCCGCAGAGCTGCACGCGACCCGCTTCTACCAGGACGGCTCGACGGTCGGCATCCTCGAGGTAGTGCTGCGCTACGACACCGCCGAGCAGGCGAGGGTCGCGCTGGACCAGCCGGGCACCGACCTGGCGCTCTGCCCCGAGCCCGCCCCGAGCGACGGGAACCTCGAGGTCCGGCCGCCCGAGACGATGGCGGAGGTCGGGGACGGCGTGCACGTGGCCCGGTTCTTCACCCCGTCGGCGGCGTCGGAGACCAGCTACTACGAGGTGGCCGCCGCGCGCACCAGCAACGTGGTGGTCGTGCTGACCTGGGCCGCCGACGACACGCCCAGCGGCAACCCGGACACCTGGGCCTGGTCCGGCGCGCAGCTGCAGACCGCCCTGGACCGCGCCCTCAACTGATCACCTGTCCGTCCGGTCATGATCGTTCGCGACGTTCGGCGCGCAACACGCCGCGCGAGAGCGCGCGTGTTGGCGCGCAACGTCGCGAACGATCTTGCTGTACGCCGGTCAGCGGGCCGTCATGATCTCCCGCATCAGCTGCGCGGTGGCCGACGGCGTCCGGCCGACCTTGACCCCGACGGCCTCCAGCGCGTCCTGCTTGGCCTGGGCGGTGCCGGACGAGCCGGAGACGATCGCGCCGGCGTGGCCCATCGTCTTGCCCTCCGGCGCGGTGAACCCGGCCACGTAGCCGACCACCGGCTTGCGCACGTTGTCCTTGATGTAGGCCGCCGCGCGCTCCTCGGCGTCGCCGCCGATCTCGCCGATCATCACGATCGCGTCGGTCTCGGCGTCGGCCTCGAAGGCCGCCAGGCAGTCGATGTGTGTCGTGCCGATCACCGGGTCGCCGCCGATGCCGACCGCGGTGGAGAAGCCGATGTCCCGCAGCTCGTACATCATCTGGTAGGTCAGGGTGCCGGACTTGGAGACCAGGCCGATCCGGCCGGCCTTGGTGATGTCGGCCGGGATGATGCCGGCGTTGGACTTCCCGGGGCTGATCAGCCCCGGGCAGTTCGGCCCGATGATCCGGGTGGTGCCGGCGTTGACCGCGTGCTGGTAGAACGCCGCCGAGTCGTGCACCGGGATGCCCTCGGTGATGACGACGCACAGCGGGATCGAGGCGTCGACCGCCTCGAGCACCGCGCCCTTCGCGAACGCGGGCGGGACGAAGGCAACCGACACGTCGGCGCCGGTCTCCTTGATGGCCTCGGCGACGGTCGCGAACACCGGCACCTGGATCCCGTCGACGTCGACGGTGGTGCCGGCCTTGCGCGGGTTGACGCCGCCGACGACCTGCGAGCCGGACGCGACCATCCGCTTGGTGTGCTTGGTGCCCTCGGAGCCGGTCATGCCTTGGACGATGATCTTGGAGTTCTCGGTCAGCCAGATGGCCATGTCAGTGAGTCCCTCGTCCCTTTACTTTGCAGCCAGCTCGGCGGCCCGCGCGGCGGCGCCGTCCATGGTGTCGACCTGCTCGAGCAGCGGCAGCGCTGCCTCGGTGAGGATGCGCCGGCCCTCCTCGGCGTTGTTGCCGTCCAGCCGGACGACGAGCGGGTGGCTGATCTCGTCACCGCGATCCTGCAGCAGGCCGAAGGCCTGCACGATCCCGTTGGCCACCTCGTCGCAGGCGGTGATGCCGCCGAAGACGTTGACGAACACCGACTTCACGTCCGGGTCGCCCAGGATGATCTCCAGCCCGTTGGCCATCACCTCGGCCGACGCGCCGCCGCCGATGTCCAGGAAGTTCGCGGGCTTCACCCCGCCGTGCTCTTCGCCGGCGTAAGCGACCACGTCCAGGGTCGACATCACCAGGCCGGCACCGTTGCCGATGATGCCGACCGCACCGTCGAGCTTGACGTAGTTGAGGTCCTTGGCCTTGGCCTGCGCCTCCAGCGGATCGGCCGAGAACTCGTCCTCCAGGCCGGGGTGCTCCGGCTGGCGGAAGTCCGCGTTGCCGTCCAGGGTCACCTTGCCGTCCAGCGCCACGATCCGGCCGTCCGCCGTCTTGACCAGCGGGTTGACCTCGACCAGCGTCGCGTCCTCGGCGACGAAGACGCCCCAGAGCTTCACGATCGCGGCCGCGACCTGGTCGACCACGTCGGCCGGGAAGCCGCCGGCGACCGCGATCTCGCGGGCCAACACGACGTCGATCCCCTCGAGCGCATCGACCGCGACCCGGGCCAGCGCCTCCGGCTTCTCCACGGCGAGCTGCTCGATCTCCATGCCGCCCTCGCGGGACGCCATCGCGAGGTAGGTGCGGTTGGCGCGGTCCAGCAGCACCGAGAAGTAGTACTCCTCCTCGATGGCGGCGGCCGGCGCGATCATCACCCGGTGCACGGTGTGGCCCTTGATGTCCATGCCGAGGATCTGCGAGGCCACCTGCTCGGCCTCCTCGACCGAGGACGCGAGCTTGACGCCGCCGGCCTTGCCGCGGCCACCTACCTTCACCTGCGCCTTGACCACGACCTTGCCGCCACCCTCGGGCAGCAGCCGCTCGGCGGCGGCCCGGGCCTCCTCCGGGGTCTCGGCGACGGCGCCGCCCAGGACGGGCACGTCGTGCTTCTCGAAGAGGTCACGTGCCTGGTACTCGAAGAGGTCCACGGGTCAGTCCTCGCACTCGGATCCACTCGGATCGATCGGTGTGGCGGCGTTCGCGAGCGTAACCGCAGCGTCATTGCCGCGTTGAACCGGGCGAACCCGACACCTGGAGGCCCTCGTGCGCCCGTCCCGACCCGCCGTCCTCGGCGCCACCACCCTGGCGGTCGCGCTGACCGGGGGCCTGCTCACCGGCGTACCGGGTGCTGACGCAGCCACGTCAGCGACCACGGCCACCACCGTCTCGGTGCAGAGCAAGGAGATCGATGTCACCGTCGGCCCGGCCGGGGCCCGGGCGGTGTGCACGGTCGTCTTCGACCTGTACCGGCCCTCGACCGCGACCCGGCGGCATCCGTTGCCGGCGATCCTCACTACCAACGGCTTCGGCGGCTCCAAGGACGACCAGGCCGACCTCGGGACGGCCTTCGCGAAGCGCGGGTACGTCGTCCTGTCGTACTCCGGTCTCGGCTTCGGCGGGTCCGCCTGCAAGATCACGCTGGACGACCCGGACTGGGACGGGCAGGCGGCCAAGCAGCTGGTGACCTACCTCGGCGGCGGGAAGGCGGCCAACGACGGCTCCCGGGTCAACTACGTCCGCAAGGACGCGCGGTCCCACGACGGCAAGCAGCGCCGGCACGACCCGCGGGTCGGCATGATCGGCGGCTCCTACGGCGGCCAGGTGCAGTTCGCGGTCGCAGGCATCGACCCCCGGGTCGACACCATCGTGCCGATCATCACCTGGAACGACCTGTCCTACTCGCTGGCACCGAACAACACCGACTTCACGACGCCGACCGGTGAGGGCGTGCGTTACGGCACCCCGGGCAGCGAGAAGGTCGGCTGGACCAGCCTGTTCTTCGGGGTCGGCATCGCCGACGGCCTCCAGCACGCGAGCACCGACCCGACCCGCAACGTCGGCTGCCCCAACTTCGCCGACCAGGTCTGTGCGGCCAAGGCGCAGATGGACGCGCTCGGCTACCCCACCCAGGACACCCTCGAACTCGCCCGGCACGCGAGCGTCTCCTCCTACGTGTCGAGGATCCGGATCCCCACCCTGCTGATGCAGGGCGAGAACGACACGCTGTTCAACCTGCAGGAGGCGGCCGCGACCTACCGCGCGCTGCGGGCCCAGGGCACGCCGGTGAAGATGGTCTGGCAGTCGTGGGGACACAGCGGCGGTGGCACGCCGGCGCTGGGCGAGCTGGACATGGCCCGGCCAGGGTCGAGCTACGAGGGCGTCCGGGTGATCCGCTGGTTCGCCCACCACCTGAAGGACCGCAAGGTCTCGACCGGTCCGCGGTTCACGTACTTCCGCGACTGGGTCCCCTACACCGGCATCGCCACGCCGGCCTACGGCACCTCGTCGCGCTACCCGGCCGGCACGAGCCAGGACCTCTACCTGTCCGGCAGCGACGCCCTCGTCCCCGTCCGCGCGTCGGTGCAGACGGGCAGCGCGGCCTACGCCAACGCCGCCGGCGAGGTGCCGACCAGCTTCAGCGAGGTGTCCGCGCTGCAGGGCTCGCCGGTGCCGGACGGCGTGACGCCGCCGTACGACACACCCGGCACCTTCGCCTCGTGGACCACGGCACCGCTGGCAGCTCCGGTCGTCTCCGTCGGCGTGCCCCGGCTCACGCTGCGGCTGTCCTCACCGGTGGCCGAGCAGACCCAGGCCGGCGGCCCGGCCGGCCAGCTGCTGCTGTTCGCCAAGATCTACGACGTGGCGCCGGACGGGAGCAAGGTCCTGGTACGCCGGCTGGTCTCGCCGACCCGGGTCGCCGACGTCCGCAAGCCCGTCACCATCGAGCTGCCGGGCGTGGTGCACCGCTACGAGACGGGCCACCGGCTGTCCGTGGTGGTCGCCGCCACCGACGCCGCCTACCGGAACAACAAGGTCGTGACGCCGGTCACGGTGCTCACGTCGGCCGCGGACCCGGGGGTGCTGCGCCTGCCGGTGCTGGGCGCTGGGGTGTCCTGACGGCGCGGTGCCGCGCGAGGTCAGGCTGGGGCGGTGGTGCCGAGGTTCTCGCGCACCCAGGTGATGATCTCGCCGGTCGTCGCACCGGGGGTGAACACCTTCGCCACGCCCATCTCGGTGAGCTCGGGCATGTCGGCCTCGGGCACGATCCCGCCGCCGAACACCACGATGTCGGAGGCGTCCCGTTCCCGAAGCAGGTCGATGACCCGGGCGAAGAGTGTCATGTGGGCCCCGGACAGCACCGACATGCCGATGGCGTCGGCGTCCTCCTGGATGGCCGTCTCCACGATCTGCTCGGGGGTCTGGTGCAGCCCGGTGTAGACGACCTCGACCCCGGCGTCGCGCAGCGCCCGGGCGACCACCTTGGCGCCACGGTCGTGCCCGTCCAAGCCTGGTTTGGCGACGACGACGCGGACCGGGGGTGAGGTGCTCACGGTGCCAGAGCGTATCCCTCGGCCGTTTGGCGCGTCTGTGGACCGAGGATGGGGTAGACGACGGCTACGGTGCCCGGGGCTGCCGGTCGATGAAAGACGAGTGAAGGGTTCACAGGTGCGGGACAGGGTGGAACGGGCCGGGACCGGCCTACGGCGCAGCGCGGCGAGCCTCCTTTCCCCGACCGGCCTGCGCGGCGCGGCCGTCGAGGTCACCTGGGTTGCCGCCCACGCGGCGCTCTACCCGCTGGGCGTGGTCAAGGAGCGCGCGGTGGCCCGGGGCGGGGAGCGCCGTGACCTCGCCGGGCTCTCACCGTTGCAGCGCGGCCTCGTCGTCGGGGACGTCGAGGCCTCGGGCACACCGATCCTGCTGGTGCACGGCATGGTCGACAACCGGTCGATCTTCACGGTCCTGCGCCGCGGGCTGCGGCGGCGCGGCTTCCGCCGGGTGCTGGCCATCAACTACAGCCCGCTGACCAGCGACGTGCGGCTGGCGGCCACCAACCTGGCGACCCGGGTCGAGGAGATCTGCG
>JAVEDA010000520.1 GCA_030841195.1 Actinomycetota bacterium
GGGATCGAGTCGACGATGTGCAGGAAGTAGCGGCCGATGCCAAGCCCGCCGCCCACCGGCTGGCCGGTCGCCTCGAGCACCAGCTGGGTGCCGACGGTCTTCTTGCCGAAGGACTGCCCGGTCTGGCCGCCGAGGTAGGCGTTGTAGATCCCCCAGACGACGGCGGCAAGCCAGACCACCGCGCCCAGCGGACGGCTGGCCGCGTAGAGGAGGCCGGCGACGATGAAGGGCCCGACGGTGTCGTGCAGGGCCGACATGACCCGTTGCGGCCACTCGGCATAGGCCATCGGCGGGCCGTCGTAGCCACCAGGAGCCGGAGCGCCGTAGCCACCGGAGGCCGGAGCGCCGTAGCCGGGCGGCGGTGGCGCGTACCCATCCGCGGGCGGCGCCGGTGGTGCGTAGCCCCCGTCAGCCGGCGGGGGAGGCGGCGGAGGCGGCGGTGCCGACGAGCCACCGGGCGCGCTCGGCGGTGCCGGCGGCCGGTTGTCGTCGCCGTCGGACGGGGGTCCGGGCGGCTCGGGCGGGGTCGTCGTCATGGCTGTCTCCCTCTCGGTCGGGCGCCCAGGCTAGGGGCCGGCGTCACTGTGCGTGACGAAATCGATGAGTTCCTCCACCCGGCCGAGCAGGCTCGGCTCCAGGTCGGCGTACGACCCGACGGCCCCGAGGATCCGCCGCCAGGCCGCGGGCGGGTCGACCGGCCAGCCCAGGCCGGCGCAGACACCCTCCTTCCACGGCGTCCCGCGGGGCACCTCCGGCCAGGCGGCGATCCCCAGCGCGGCCGGCCGGACCGCCTGCCAGACGTCGACGTACGGGTGGCCCACGACCCGCACGTGCGGCGAGACGACCTGGGCGGCGAGCCGCGACTCCTTGCTCCCGGCGACCAGGTGGTCGACGAGCACGCCGAGCCGCCGGTCCCGGGTGGGGGCGAACTCGCGGACCACGGCGGGCAGGTCGTCGATGCCCCCCAGGTGCTCGACAACGACGCCCTCGACCCGCAGGTCGTCGCCCCAGACCTTCTCGACCAGCTCGGCGTCGTGCTTGCCCTCGACGTAGATCCGGCTGCCGCGGGCGACCCGGGCCGGCGCTCCGTGAACGGCCACCGATCCCGACGCCGTACGCCGGGCAGCGGTGGGCGCCGTCGGCTGGACCGGCCGGACCAGCTCGACCGGGGAGCCGTCCACCAGGAACCCGAACCCCATCGGGAACACCCGGTGCCGCCCGTGCCGGTCCTCCAGGGTCACGGTGAGCCCGCCGGTCGTCTTCTCGGTGCGCACCACCGCCCCGCAGAACCCGGTCTCGACGTCCTCCACCACCAGGTCCCGCTCGGCCGCCACCCGGGGCGTCGGGGGGCGCCGGCGGCCCCAGCCGGGGGCGAGCACGTCGCCGGAGTAGCGGTCCACGGCACCAGCCTGTCGGCTCGCCGCCCCGGGTGGCTGCCGGACACGCGGGCGAGCGCCTGGGCGTCAGCCCCCGGTCGTGGGCGGCGGATGCCCGGCCAGGGCCGACCGCAGCAGTGCGGCGGCCGCCCAGCGCATCGAGGCGATCGCGTCCGCGCGGCTCAGGCCCGCGACGTCGACCAGCCAGACCAGGGCCTCGATGCCGACCGCACTCCGCACCGCGCGCGCCAGCGCGTGCAGCTCGGCCGCCGTCAGCCGGTCCGCGAGCGGCTGCAGCGCCTCGGCGAACCACTCGACCGCCCGTCCCTGGCGCAACGGGAGGGCCGCCCGCGCCTCGTCATCAGCCTCCAGGGACAGGCGCAGCATGGTGCGCTGCTGCGCCTCGGTGGCGGTGATGACCTCGAGGAAGGCGACTACGACCGCGTCCAGTCGGGCGGCGGGGTCGGCCGGCGGGTCGGCCGGCAGCAGGCTGCGGGCACCGGTCTCGGGATGGGCGGCGACCAGCAGCTCGCGGCGGTTCGCGACGTAGCGGTAGGCCGTCGTCCGCGAGATGCCGGCCGCATCGGCGGCCTGCTCGACCGTGGGGGTCACCCCGTCGGCGACCAGGTCGCGAGCGGCAGCGACGAGGGCGGCGCGGGTCCGCTGCTTCTGCGCTGACCGTCCGGTCTGCTCGTACGCCGAGGAGTCGCGACCCGCTGACACAGTCGCCATGGTACGGCAGTGTCCATCGTGGGACAACGGTCCCATGAAGCGAGAGGTGGCGGGATGACCGGCACGAACACGGCGACGGCAGTGGTCCGGGCGCAGGACGAGGGCGAGCGGCGGTGGTGGTACGGGGGCGGCGTGCACACCTGGAAGGTCACGGCCGAGGAGAGCGGCGGCGCCCTGCTGCTGTTCGAGGACAGCGTCACGGGCGGCAAGTCCTCGCCGCTGCACACCCACCCGGCCGACGAGACCATGATCGTGGTCGAGGGCGAGATCCTGATGCACCTCGCGGGTGCCGAGCACCGGGTCGCGGCCGGCGGGGTGGCCTTCGCCCCGCGCGGGATGCCGCACGCGTTCCTGGTCCTGTCGGCCACCGCCCGACTCCTGTGCCTGCACACGCCCGGTAGCTGTGAGGCGTTCTACCGCGGCGCCAGCGAGCCGATCGGAGACGGTCCGGCGGAGCCCGGGCCGGTCGACTTCGGTCGGGTCCGGGCGTCCGGCCAGGAGCACGGCGGCATCGAGATCCTCGGGCCGCCGCCGTTCGGTGCGGTCGGCGCGGAGGCCAGCGCGCCGGAGTAGGACCGGGTTCCCGGGTTCGACGTACACTGGCACTCTGCTGTCGGGAGTGCTAGACGGATCGTCGCCGGACCACCGGGAGGTGCGCGTGCTGGAGGACCGCAAGCTCGACGTGCTCCGCGCGATCGTCGAGGACTACGTGTCGACGCACGAGCCGGTGGGGTCCAAGGCGCTGGTCGAGCGGCACAACCTGGGGGTCTCGCCCGCCACGATCCGCAACGACATGGCCGCGCTCGAGGACGAGGGCTACATCGCCCAGCCGCACACCAGCGCCGGGCGGATCCCGACCGACAAGGGCTACCGGCTGTTCGTCGACCGGCTCTCGTCGGTCAAGCCGCTGTCGCCGGCCGAGCGCAAGGCGATCCAGTCGTTCCTGGACGGGGCGATGGACCTCGACGACATCGTGGCCCGCACCGTGCGGCTGCTCGCGCAGCTCACCCGCCAGGTCGCGGTCGTGCAGTACCCGTCGCTGTCGCGCTCGACGGTGCGGCACGTCGAGCTCGTGCCGCTGGCCACCACCCGGCTGCTCGTCGTGCTGATCACCAGCACCGGCCGGGTCGAGCAGCGCGTTGTCGAGATCGGCGCCGACGTCCCCGACAGCCTGCTCGGCGAGCTGCGGGCGCAGCTCAACGCGGCCACCGTGGGGGTCCGGCTGCCGGACGCCGCCGGCATGCTGGCCGAGCTGCCGGAGCGGTTCACGGCCGACCAGCGCATCACCGTCGCCAGCGTGCTGTCGGCCCTGCTCGAGAGCCTGGTCGAGGAGCACGAGGACCGGGTGATGCTCGGCGGCACCGCGAACCTGGCCCGGTTCGGCCCGGACTTCCCGCAGACGATCCACCCGGTCCTCGAGGCGCTGGAGGAGCAGATGGTGCTGCTCCGTCTGCTCGGCGAGTCGACCGACCCGTCGGTGCTTCAGGTGCGCATCGGCCACGAGAACTCGCACGAGGGTCTGACCAGCACGTCGGTGGTCAGCGTCGGCTACGGCTCCGAGAGCGAGATGCTGGCCAAGCTCGGTGTGCTCGGCCCGACCCGGATGGACTACCCCGGAACGATGGGAGCGGTACGCGCAGTGGCGAGGTACGTCGGCAAGATCGTCGGTGAGGCATAGGTGGCGAGCGACCAGACCGACTACTACTCCGTGCTGGGGGTCGCCCGGGACGCCACGCCCGAGGAGATCAAGAAGGCCTACCGGCGGCTGGCGCGCCAGCTGCACCCGGACGTGAACCCGGACGAGGAAGAGCGCTTCAAGGAGGTCACCAAGGCCTACGAGGTGCTCTCCGACCCGCAGAAACGCGAGCTGCACGACCTCGGCGGCGACCCGTTCTCGACCGGCGGCGGCTTCGGGTCGGGGTTCGGCTTCTCCGACATCATGGACGCGTTCTTCGGCGGGGGCGGCGGCGGTCGCGGCCCCCGCCCGCGGCACCGGCGCGGCCAGGACGCGCTGATCCGGGTGGACATCGACCTGGCCGAGGCGACCTTCGGCGTCACACGGGACCTGCAGGTCGACACCGCCGTCACCTGCCCGACCTGCAGCGGTGCAGGCGCCCGCCCCGGCACCTCGCCGCGGGTCTGCGAGGTCTGCCAGGGTCGCGGCGAGGTGCAGCAGGTCACCCGCAGCTTCCTCGGCCAGGTGATGACCTCGCGGCCGTGCGCGGCCTGCCAGGGCTTCGGCAGCGTGATCCCGGACCCGTGCCACGAGTGCGGTGGCGACGGCCGGGTGCGCTCCCGCCGGTCGCTCACCGTGAAGATCCCGCCCGGTGTCGACACCGGGACCCGGATCCAGCTCACCGGCGAGGGCGAGGCGGGCCCCGGTGGTGGCCCGGCCGGCGACCTGTTCGTCGAGATCGTCGAGCGGCCGCATGCGCTGTTCCGCCGCCAGGGCGACGACCTGCACTGCACCGTCTCGGTGCCGATGACCGCGGCCGCGCTGGGCACGTCGGTGTCCCTCGAGACCCTGGACGGTCCCCGCACCGTGGACCTCCGCCCGGGCACCCAGTCCGGCCAGGCCGTGACGATGGGCGACCTGGGCGTCACCCACTTGCGCTCCCCGGGACGCGGGCAGCTCGTGGTGCACGTCGAGGTCGTGACGCCCACCCGGCTGGACGCCGACCAGGAGGACCTGCTGCGCAAGCTGGCCGCCGCCCGCGGCGAGGACGGGCCGGACGTCGGCGTCGTCAACGGCCAGCAGCAGGGTTTCTTCAACCGCCTCCGCGACGCCTTCAACCAGCGCTGAGGCCCCACGTGGTCCCTGTTGATCATGCAACTTTGGGGATCTTGTGAGCGCGCCAGTCTTCGTGGTGCCCACGGCGCGGCTGGTGGCCGGTCGGGTGCTGGTCGACGGGCCGGAAGGGCGGCACGCCGCCACGGTGACCCGGCTGGGTGTCGGTGAGGAGGTCGTGCTGGTCGACGGTCGCGGCCGCCGCGGGCACGGCGCGGTCGCCGCGGTCCGCGGCAAGGACCACCTCGAGGTCGACGTCACCGCTGTGACCGAGGAACCGACGCCCTCGCCGTGGTTGGTCGTGGTGCAGGCGCTGCCCAAGGGGGACCGCGGCGAGGTGGCGGTCGAGACGCTGACCGAGGTGGGTGTCGACGAGATCGTGCCGTGGGCCGCGGCGCGGTGCGTGACTCGGTGGCACGACGTGCGCGGCGAGAAGGCGCTGGCCCGATGGCGTACGACGGCGCAGGCGGCTGCCAAGCAGTCGCGAAGGGCCAGGTTCCCGGTCGTGGCCGAGCTGGCCGGCACCCGTGACGTGGCCGACCGGCTGCGCCGGGCCGCCCTGGGCGTGCTGCTGCACGAGGAGGCCGAGCATCCCTTGGCCACCGCCGAGCCACCGGCCGCCGGAGAGGTCGTGGTCGTCGTCGGCCCCGAGGGTGGGATCAGCCCGGAGGAGCTGGCCGTTCTCACCGGGGTGGGCGCCACGGCGTACCGGCTGGGACCGACCGTGCTGCGCACCTCGACGGCGGGCACCGCCGCGGCGGCAGCCCTGCTGTCCCGGACCCCGCGCTGGCGCTGACCTGCGCTACCTCACCGTGAACGTCTTGGTGTCGATGTGGATCGGGGAGCCGTCCTCGGCCGAGTACTCGAGGGCGCGGATCTCGTAGGTACCCGGGTCGAGGTCCACGGTGTCGCTGAACTCGGCGAACTCGCCCATCGAGCCGCCATCGGTGAAGCCCTCGGCGACCTTGACGCCGTCCTTGGTGACGTCCCAGTTGATGGTGGCCTCGAACGCGCTGCCGTAGCCCTTGATCGCCACCGGCGACGAGGTGGTCGCGCCCTCGGTGGGGGCGAGCAACCAGATCCAGCCCTGCACGTCCATCATCGGCGCCCGGGCGACCGGCGTGGACCAGTCCTCGTGCCCGGACTGCGGAGCCTTGCC
>JAVEDA010000014.1 GCA_030841195.1 Actinomycetota bacterium
GAAGACGGTCAGCCCGCTGCCGGCCGCCACGAGGACCAGCGCGATCGACACCACTCGCCGAATGCCGAACCGGTTCATCAGGGCCGCCGCGAACGGCGCGGTCAGGCCGAAGAGCAGCAGGTTGACCGACACCGCCAGCGAGATGGTGCCGCGGGACCAGCCGTACTCGTCCTGCAGCCCCGGAAGCCGGCCGCGCCGATCAGCGCGACGAAAGAGACCGCTGCCACCAGCCAGGCCGGGTGCACGCGGTAGCGGCGGCCGCTGGCGGTCGAGGTCACGCATCCAGGGTGGCCGATCGGCCGGCCCTGAACCAGTGGCCGGGCAGCCATCATGTGCAAGAATCCGGCCATGACGGATCACCTCCCGGTGCATCGGGTCGCGGTGCTGGCCCTGGACGGGGTCGTCGGCTTCGACCTGGGGACGCCGCCGCAGGTCTTCGGCGCGGCCCGCGACGACGCCGGACGCCGGCTCTACGAGGTGCGGGTCTGCACCGTCGGGGCGGCGCCGGCCCGTTCGGCGTCGGGGTACGCGGTCACCCCCGAGCACGGGCTCGAAGCGCTCGCCTGGGCCGACACCGTGATCGTGGCCGGCGTCGAGGGCCGTTGTGCCGCCGGGCCGTTCCCCGCCGAGGCACTCGAGGCGCTGCGGGACACCGCCGGCCGGACGCGGACGGTGTCGATCTGCACAGGTGCGTTCGTGCTCGCCAGCGCCGGGCTGCTGGACGGACGACCGGCCACCACGCACTGGCTCTGGGCCGACCTGTTCCGCGAGCTGCACCCGGCCGTCCAGCTGGACCCACAAGTGCTGTTCGTCGACGACGGTGACGTGCTGACCTCCGCGGGGGTGGCCGCCGGGGTCGACCTGTGCCTGCACCTGGTGCGCAGCGACCACGGCGCGGCCGTCGCCAACCGGGCGGCCCGGCGCTGCGTGGTGCCGCCCTGGCGCAGCGGCGGGCAGTCGCAGTTCATCGAGCGGCACGTCCCCGGCGTCACCGAGACCTCCACCGCCACCGCGCGGGCCTGGGCGCTGGAGCACCTGGCCGAGCCGCTCGACCTTGCGGCACTTGCTGCCCACGCCCGGATGAGTGTGCGGACCTTCACCCGCCGATTCCGGGACGAGACCGGGCTCAGCCCGGCGCGCTGGCTGGCCGAGCAGCGGGTCGACCGGGCCCGGCACCTGCTCGAGACCACCGACCTGCCCGTCGACCAGGTGGCCCGGCACTCAGGCTTCGGGACGGCCGCGGCGCTGCGGGCTCAGATGGCCTCCGCGGTGGGCGTGGCACCGAGCGCCTACCGCAGCACGTTCCGCTCGGCCGGCTGAGACCCCTCGGCTGTCGTCAGCCAGTCGCCGATGATCTCGGCCAGCGCGGGTCCGCCGTCGCCGATCAGGTCGTGGCCCCAGCCGGGCATCGGGCGCACGTCTGCAGCCCGGTGGCGCGCGAGCACCGCCAGGGCGCCCTCCTCGTTGGCGACCCGCACCGGCTCCGGCTCGGTCGCGAGCAGCAGCAGCGCCGGCACGCCGGCGGTCGCCAGCGACTCCCAGCGATCCAGCGACCGCTCGTGCAGCATGCCGTCCTGCGCGGCGGCCCGAGTGAGTGCCGAGACCACGGGGACGAGCGCTCCGGACGCCGTCTCCCGAATCGCCGGCCAGAGGCCCGCGGCGTAGGCCGCGGTCAGCGGCCGGCGGACGTCCTGCTGGATCTGCCGCAGCAGGTCGGCGCGTTCGGCGTACGTCGGCTGGGCGGCCGTGATCGCCGCGGCCCGGTCCGCCAGCGACCACTCGGGATGGGAGCCGGGCCGGTCGGCGTAGTCGTGCTGCCCGCTGTCGAGCAGCACCAGTGCGGCCACGTCCAGCGGTCGCTCGGCGGCGGCCGCGAGCATCACCAGACCGCCCCACGAGTGGCCCATCAGCACCGGCCGGTCCAGCCCGAGGACCGCGGCGACCCCCCAGACCAGGCCGGCCAGCCGTGTCGGCGCGTACCACTCCGGCGGCAACGCCGGTGACCCGCCGAAGCCCGGCCCGTCCGGGGCCACCAGCCGCAGCCCGCGCGCTGTCAGGACCGGCGCCAGCTCGGTGAGGTAGGCGCTGGACGTGACGTCGCCGAGCGGGTGCCAGAAGACAACCGGCCGGCCGGTCAGGTCGCCCCACGACCGCACCGCGAGCGTCACGCCCTCGACGTCGACCTGGTCGACGTGACCGGTGCCCTGGCCGTCGTCACCCACGCCGAGCGATGCTAGCCGCGGCCCGCCTGGGCGTCCGCGGACACCGTGACAGCGGCTCCGAAGCGGGCCAGCGTCGCGTCGTCCCAGCCGAGCGCCGCCGGTGCCTGCACCACGACCTGACGGCCGCCGTCCGGGGTGTAGATGAGGATCTGGGTGCCGCTCTCGACCGAGACGGTTCCGCGAGTGCCGGCGACATCGATGCTCGTCGCACCGGAGGCCGCGGTCTGGTCCGGCGAGACCGTGACCACCAGCTTGCCCCGGAAGTCGTCCGGCGAGGTGGTGCTGCCCGCGGGCGCGATGACAAGGGCGAACTCGCTGCCCGAGACCGACCAGCCCTCGGGGACCAGCCCGGGAGAGATCGGCTTCGGGTGCGCACCCTGGTCGAACGGCACCAGCGCGACGGCCGCGGGCTGAGCCGAGCCGCCGGCACCGCCCGCGCCGGGTACCGCCACTGCCACATGGGTCTGCGCCGGCTCGGTGCCCAGCTGTGGGATGACGAGCACGCCCGCGGCTACGGCTGCGCCCGTCAGCAGCAGCCCGGCACCGGTCCGCGCGTAGCGCTGCCGGACCAGCGCGCGACGGCCGCGCCGGACGTCGGCGGCCACCACGTCGGGCGTGGGGCTGGCTGTGTCGCCGGCCGCAGAGTCGAGGACGTCGCGGAGGTCGGTCATGGTCATCTCCTGGGGACAGAGGGGGCAGGGGCGGGGGTGAGCTCGTCGGACAGCAGCTCGCGCAGACGGTCCAGGCCGCGGGCGGTCTGGCTCTTGACAGTTCCTTCGCTGCAGCCGAGCAGGGCGGCGCACTCGGCGACGTCGTACCCGAGCCAGTGCCGCAGCACGACGGCGGCGCGCATCCGCGGACCGATCGCGGCCAGCGCGGTGCGGACCGCGTCCCGGTCCTCGACCGCGCCGGTGGCCGCCGCGACCTCGGGCAGGTCGGCCCGGCTGGTCTCGCTTCGCCGCCAGGCCCGGCGGCGCTCGTCGACCACGGCGTTGACCAGGATCCGCCGGGCGTAGGCCTCCGGACCCTGATCCCGCTCGACCCGTCGCCACGCGACGTACAGACGCGTGAGCGCGGTCTGGACGAGGTCCTCGGCGAGGTGCTGGTCGCCGGCGCTGAGCAGGGTGGCCATGCGGAGCAGGGCCGGCCGGCGCGCCACCACGAAGGCCCGGAACTCCTCGTCCCGTGCTCCGGTGCTGCCGTCCACGCCGTCCCCTCTCGCCGGTCTCCCACCCTCCACTACGGAACGACGGTCCGGGGGGTTGCACGTTGCCCGGATAGGCTGGCCGGGTGTTCGCCACCCTCTCCGACCGCCTGGCCGCCTCGTTCAAGAACCTGCGCGGCAAGGGCAAGCTCACCGATGCCGACATCGACGCCACGACCCGCGAGATCCGGGTTGCGCTGCTCGAGGCGGACGTCGCGCTGCCCGTCGTCAAGGACTTCATCGCGGCGGTCCGCGAGCGGGCACGGGGCATCGAGGTCAGCCAGGCGCTGAACCCAGCGCAGCAGATCGTCAAGATCGTCGACGAGGAGCTCGTCACCATCCTCGGTGGCGAGACCCGCCGGCTGCGGTTCGCCAAGACGCCGCCGACGGTGATCATGCTGGCCGGCCTGCAGGGCTCCGGCAAGACGACCCTGGCCGGCAAGCTGGCCCACTGGCTCAAGGGTCAGGGCCACGCCCCAGTCCTCGTCGCGGCCGACCTCCAGCGGCCCAACGCCGTGACCCAGCTGCAGGTGGTGGGCGAGCGTGCCGGTGTGCCGGTGTTCGCTCCGGAGCCGGGCAACGGCGTCGGCGACCCGGTCGCGGTGGCCAGGCAGGCGATCGAGCACGCCAACCAGAAGATGTACGACGTCGTCATCGTCGACACCGCCGGCCGGCTGGGCGTCGACGCCGAGCTGATGCAGCAGGCCGCGGACATCCGCGACGCGGTGAACCCCGACGAGATCCTGTTCGTCGTCGACGCGATGATCGGCCAGGACGCGGTCACCACCGCGCAGGCGTTCCTCGACGGCGTCGGCTTCGACGGCGTCGTGCTGACGAAGCTCGACGGCGACGCGCGCGGTGGCGCGGCGCTGTCGGTCGCCAAGGTCACCGGCCGTCAGGTCATGTTCGCCTCCAACGGCGAGAAGCTCGACGAGTTCGACACCTTCCACCCCGACCGGATGGCCCAGCGCATCCTCGGCATGGGTGACGTGCTGACTCTGATCGAGCAGGCCGAGAAGGCCTTCGACAAGGACCAGGCCGAGGAGATGGCCGGCAAGTTCGGCCGCGGCGAGGACTTCACCTTCGAGGACTTCATGTCCCAGATGGAGAGCGTCCGCAAGATGGGCTCGATGTCCAAGCTGCTCGGGATGCTCCCCGGCATGGGTCAGATCCGCGAGCAGATCGAGAACATCGACGAGCGCGAGATCGACCGCACCACCGCGATCATCAAGTCGATGACGCCTGAGGAGCGGCGCAACCACAAGATCCTCAGCGGTTCCCGCCGGGCACGCATCGCGCGCGGTGCGGGTGCGACCGTCGCCGACGTCAACGGGCTGGTGGACAGGTTCACCGAGGCGCAGAAGATGATGCGCCAGATGGCCGCCGGCGGCGGCATGCCCGGGATGCCCGGCATCCCCGGGATGGGCCGCGGCAAGAAGGCCAAGGGCAAGGCGGTCGCACCGAAGAAGGCCAAGGGCGGCCGGTCCGGCAACCCGGCCAAGCGGGCGATCGAGC